>CAZZLA010000009.1:0-16007 GCA_964655035.1 uncultured Candidatus Bathyarchaeia archaeon
GGTAAGCGGTTGTGGGCGCAGCGTCAAGTTTGCCCTCTAAAAGCCCGAGAACAATTGCGGAGCCTACTGAAACTCGTATTTGCCGTGGTAAATCCGTTTCTGCTCGGGTCTGTTTTTTCGCCAATTGCTTCACAGGAGGAAAAACAATGCGTTAAATGGTATATTAGCTGAACTGTTATTCGATTTTTGTCTATACCCCCCTTTATATAGTTCCTTTATGGGTGCTTGGCTATTGGCTTATGTAGGCTAGCTAAAGCCGCTCTTACAAGATAACTCATTCAGGTATCCAAAGAAAGACGATATATTCCCAAGTTTACTTGAAATCTTGTTCCTCAAAGATTTAGAAAATCCACAGGAGGTTAGACTGTTAAAAGAAAGAAAGCGTTGTTCTTAACGCGCGCGCTTGCAGCCTTCTGCAAATCGAATTCCCCAATCGTTTTTTGTTATGTTGTTTCCATAGACAAAGTAGGGTCCCCACCAAACAAGGTTTAATCCTCGTGAGTTGTTGGAGATGTTGTTTCCGTTGACTGTTATGTTTCTGGATTGACCTATGTTTATGCCACATCCGTTTTCGGTTATGCTATTTCTAGTGATGATGATGTTTTCTGCGTCATAACCTAGGATGCCGCCTTGATTTAGCGCGCGCGCGCGCTTGTTTCCGGAAAATAGAAGGTCACTTCGTTGCGCCCTAATTCCTTCGGAGTTATTTTCAATGTTGTTGTCAATTATTCTGCATCCTGAAGGGTAAGCTTCTTCATAGTAGTTTGCTATCGCTATGCCTGTATGGTAACTTGTGATTGTCAAGTCTGGGATTGTTACGTTCGGAGCGGCACCTCGAATTGCAGCCGTACTTTCAGGAGAATGGATGCTGAACAATCCGTAAATTATGGTGTTTTTGGGGTCTTCACCAATTAAGGACAACGTTTTATCAATAACTATCAGCGTGTTCTTATCTGAGTAGTAAATTCCATTTTTTACAAACACCGTGTCCCCTGCAGTGGCGTTGCCCATAGCTGCTTGAATTGTGGAATAATTATCTGGCACCGTTAACGTCTTTGCCGAAACTGCTTTTGTGAACAACGTTTCAGTTGCCGCTGAGAACAAGAGTGCTAAAATAAGTGTTAGCGCCAATGCTGTTCGCTTCATGACAGCACCAAATAAAAATGCGTTAAACTATCTCTTAGCTTTTGTGCAGAAACTGGCTTAAATTCTCGTGCGCAGTTTTTTCAACGAAATTCGACAAGATGGTAACCGTTGATTCTTAGTTTTGCGAGTGTTTTTCGTTTAAGATTTGGGCTTCACAAATGATTTATTCAAAAAAGGCAGTATTCAGAATCAGAGCGTGCAGACATGCGAAAGTCCAAACTTGAACTTTACGAAGACATTCTAACAGCTTTAGTTGATAGACACCTGACAGTTGATGGTATCGCTTACGCCTGCAATATGGACTGCTTCGCGCTCCGCAAGCGGCTAGGCTTTCTCTTGAAAAGCAGCCTCGTAGAAGAAAAAACCTACAAGGAAAAAACGCGCTACGCCCTAACACGAAGAGGCTTAGCCATCTACAAAACCCTAGCGCTCACTAAAAGCCTGGAGAAACTGCAAACCAACATCAAAAGAATAGACGAAGCCCTCCAAGCAATCCCCGTACTATCAGAGTACAACGAGGAAAAAGCCAAACGCAAAAAACAGAACAAAAACTATTAAGCACGCGCGTTCACTGACAAAACCATGCAGCCCTCCGCAGACACAGTTTGGCACTTAAACACGAAAGAACTTGCTGCGTTACTGAACGCAGGCGCGCTCAAGTCAAAACCTAAAGCCGTCCACTTCTACGCGCCAAGCTTCACGTACTACAAAACCAGCCACTACCGTTCTTCGCCGACACATTTTCCAACCGTGTCCGTCACAGGCACGGCGTGCGCGCTCAACTGCAAACACTGCGGCGGCAAAGTCCTGCAAACCATGCACCCAGCCACTACACCCGAAAAACTCTTCGCGCTAGCTGCAACGCTGAAACAGCAAGGCGCTTTTGGCTGCCTTATCAGCGGCGGATGCACGCCAGACGGCTCCGTTCCCCTTAACCCCTTCATCCCCGCCATCGAGAAAATCAAACGCGAATTAGGCTTAACAGTCTTCGTCCACACAGGCATAATAGACTCAGATGCTGCCGTTGCGCTGAAGCGTGCAAGCGTGGACGCCGCGCTGATCGACATCATAGGCTCCGACGAAACCATAAAAAAAATCGGCAACCTCAACGTGACCGCCAAAGACTACGCCGCCTCGCTGAACACGATGCAAAAAGTAGGGTTGAACGTTGTTCCCCACGTCATCGTTGGGCTTCACGATGGGAAATTGAAAGGCGAACTGGACGCCCTCAAAACAATCGCCTCAGCCAACCCCTCCGCCGTGGTCGTAATCGCGTTCATGCCTATACATGGGACAGCCATGGCAACGGTCAAGCCTCCACAGCCAGCCGACATCGCCCGAGTCACCGCCGCGGCACGGCTAATGTTCCCCCGAACGCCTCTCGTGTTGGGCTGCGTGCGACCGAAAGGAAAACACCGCGCGCAAACCGACATCCTCGCGCTTAAAGCAGGAGTAGACGGCATAGCCTTCCCTAGCGAAGAAGCCGTAGAATACGCCGAGCAACAAGGATACACGATGAGCTTTTCTTCGCACTGTTGCGCCCAAATCTACGTGGACGCCGCCTTTCGAAGCGTTTCGAAGTGAATCGCGGAACACGTTTTTCACAAAAACTCTACGCCATTTTTGGCTGTGACGCCGCTCGCAGCATCTTGTAGCCAAGTACCACAGCCCACACGCCGCCCGCAAGACCGGACACAGCCTCGGGGATCGCCACGCCCGAAACATAGTGAACATTGAAGTACAGGATCCACGGCAACGCGGCAACAACCGCCACCGCCAACGTGAACACGGCCATTTTCGTCTGGCGTGTAAGAGCAAAGGCGGCTGTGATGACAAGTAATGAAATTGGCAACAGCACAAATAACGCCACAGAAACCGTATAATGCGTCGGCGATACGCTCTCGGGAAACGTGCCAATCGCCACAAGCGACACGCACGCCAAAGCAAAAACGATAACTCCCACGTGCCCAATCACACTTTCAATCAATAACAGGTACAAGCCTATCGCAAAGGTAAGACACAAAACCCCGCAGATAATTAGCCCGCTGTTGAAAACTCCAGCAGTAACACCAGACACCACGCCCAAATCACTTAACGCGTTGGCTGTCCAGCTGAACTGCGGATAAGACCCTACAGCCATAAGAATGAAAGTGAAAGCCAGAACCGGTGCAAGTACACCGTAAACTCCCGACACTCGAAGCAACGCGGCATATCGAGACCTTGACAAACACTCAACCTCAAAAACAAATTACTGCTTCAACGTTTAAGAGTTTGTGCAAGTCGCAGGAACGAAGCGCCTAAGCCTCCGCAGCGAACGCAGCTTCTCCTTCTCACCCACCTTCGCCGCCTCCACCGCCAGTCGCAACACCTGAACCGACTCATCCATGGCTCCCCGGTCAACAGGAAACGGCACCCCATCCTTGCCGCCATAAGCGAAACAAAACTTCACAGGGTCAACCCAACTCGGCTTTTCACCGTAAATCAACTCCGCCACCAACGCCAAACCACGCACCGTAGCAGGTCCAACACCTCTCACGCTCAAGAGCTCCTCATAGTTCCTCGGCTGAAACTCGTACACCCGCGTCATCGTCTCCCAACTAATGCTCCTAGGCATATTAAGCGCCTCAACCGACTGCCGACACGGATCAACCTCCGCCTTAGGCAGCCACTCCTGAAGCGACTTCTGATGCAACGGCCTCGCCGCCTCAAACAAACGCAAGACCTTCCTCGGCGGCTCTTTCGCCACGTCCACCGACGCCCTGCGAGCGCCTTCACTGGTTTTCGCCGTCATGTTCAACGCTTTCTCCCGCCTCACTTCACCGACAACGGCGTTGTGCGGCTCCACAATCAGGCTGGCGGTGGTGTCTGAAAGCCAGTGGTAGCGCCTTGCCGAGCGGTCTTTCCCGCTCATGCCCTGCTGGATAACCGCCCACTTCTCATCCTTCGTTATGACGAACGCGTGATGATAAAGCTGGTACCCCGCTTGGATGGCGGTGTTGTCCACTTTCGCGGTCATTCGACTCGTGTACGTGAGCGCTTCTATACGGTCTTCTGAAAACCCGAATTTTCCGCCAACCTCAGCAATTTCCGTGGGGGTCTTCCGTGAGGTTCTGCCTTTTCCGCCGCAGACAGCCATGCCGTGTTCCTCGGGCGAAAGCGCCTGCTTAAGAACGCCCGTAAGCACGGTGGTCACGCCTGAGCTGTGCCAGTCGTAGCCTAGAACGCAGCCTAACGCTTGAAACCAATAGGGATCGGACAACCGCTTTAAGAAGGCGCCTGCGCCGTACTCGTCAACCATAACGCTCGCTATTTCTTTGGAAAGTTTGCGCATGCGTCTAGTCAGCCACGCTGGCGCTTTGCCCCCGTGAAGCGGCAAGTTAGCTACGCCCGTTCTGTACATAAGCACTCAACATCTTGCTTGTTTCAATGTTATTTTATTTTGTTTACACTTTCCTGTATAATTGATGCACAAAAACGGCTTCCTAGACGCCAAATTAGCCATCGATAACGCTGAGAAACCCTGCAACCATATAAAGGTAAAGCGCATTTTATTTACTTCTGGAAAATGGTGACTCATAGCTGATGAATAAGAAGCTAACATACGTTGTAATCGCAATCCTGGTCGTTTCGATGGTTCTGTCCACCTTCCCATTTCCCTCTGGCAGCGGCGCATCCGAAAACGAGTGGACAACAAAGAAGCCCATGCCTACCGCAAGAGGCGGATTTGGGGTAGCCGTGGCAAACGGGAAAATCTACGCCATCGGCGGTTTGAACGAAGACACTAACTTGGCTGTTAATCAAGAGTACGATCCAGTTACGGATTCATGGAGAACCAAGAAGCCGATGCCGACTCCGCGAAGCGGCTGCGCAGTTGCCGCGTATCAACGTAAAATTTACGTGATAGGCGGAACGGTCGGAGTAACCACCGATCTAGTTTCGGAATTCACTGGGGCAGTGGAGGTTTATGACCCGGCAACGGACATGTGGGAGACCAAGACGCCTATGCCTACGCCACGGGCTGATTTGCGTGCAAGTGTTGTGAACGGCAAAATCTACTTGATAGGAGGAAAAGAGCGGTGGGGAGAAGAGCCGCTGTATCACGAGCTGGATGTAAATGAAGTCTACGACCCAGCTAATGACTCCTGGACCACTGCGTCGCCGATGCCGATTCCTGCTTTCGGCTATGCATCTGCGGTGGTTGGCGGCAAGATTTACGTGTCCGGAGGCGCTCGT
This sequence comes from uncultured Candidatus Bathyarchaeia archaeon, assembly GCA_964655035.1. GTDB lineage: Archaea > Thermoproteota > Bathyarchaeia > Bathyarchaeales > Bathycorpusculaceae > SG8-32-3. The sequence goes on from CAZZLA010000009.1 coordinate 5,380, forward strand.
CAGCTCTTAACGGGGTTTAATGACCTTACGTCCGTTGGTTCTACCCAAGTCTACGACGTCAAAAACAATACGTGGAGTGACAAAGCCGGTCTTCCCGCCGCCGTGAGTTTTGCGGCTGCCGAAGCAACTGGCGGCTTAACAGCGCCTCAACGAGTGTACGTCGTAGGAGGCTTCGATCAGAGTAACTATAGCGATGTAGTTCGCGTTTACGATGTGGAACGTAACCGTTGGGGCTCTGGCGCTGTTATGTCTACGGCTCGAGGTTACTTGGCGTTGGCGGTTGTGGAGGATGTTTTGTACGCTATCGGAGGGTTTGACGGCGAGACTTGGCTGGCAACAAACGAAGAGTACATGCCGTTTGGATATGGGACGGTGCCGCCAGAGTTACATGTTTTGTCTCCGGAAAACACAATGTATGCGAACAACAACGTTTCACTGGTTCTCAGCGTGAATAAACCCACAACTTGGATTGGCTACAGCTTGGATGGACAGACGAATGTCACGGTTACCGGCGATACGGTTTTGACTGGGGTTCCTGAGGGGCAGCACAGCATGATTGTTTACATTAATGACACCTTTGGAAACGTGGTTTCCTCGGGTGCCATCTACTTTTCCGTGGACACCCGGCCTCCAGGCATCACGGTTTTTTCTCCAGAAAACAAAACTTATGACGGGAGCGATATTCAATCGGTTATTGCCGTGGATGAGCCTGTCTCTTGGATTGGCTACAGCTTGGATGGACAGGATAACGTAACCATAACCGCAAACGTCACCTTGGCTGTGCTGGATGACGGCTCGCATAACATAACGTTTTATGCCATAGACCTTGTTGGAAACAACGGCGCTTCCAACACCGTTTACTTTAACATTGCGACTTTCCCGACTGTTTGGGTTGTGGGCGTGGCTGTGACCATAACTATAGTAGTCGCCGCATCATATTTGCTTCTGAAACGCAGAAAAACGTCTACTGCGAAAACAGGAAAACAACCCGACTCACGCGAGAAAGGTAAAACGTAGTTTCTATCTCCTGAAAAAGGGGTTACGCTAAATTTAGTCTATTAAAAGGTGAAGGGGGTAGCATCGGAGGGCAACAGGCATCACAGGCATATTTGCCGCCTAACAGCGAATCTATGCAGAAAGCGCCAGAGAAGGGAGTCGCGCAAAGCGCCAAGTTAGCTGATTCTTTTCCGAAAGAGTAAATAAGAGCTAAACAAAAGGTATAGCGCTTGAGGCAGAAAGCGTGTCAGCTATCATCGAAGATCTAATTGCCAGGAAAATCTTCAACAACAGAGGAGAAGAAACCATCGAAGTCGATGTCATAACAACCTCTGGTTTCGGAAGAGCCTCAGCTCCAGCTGGAAAAAGCCGCGGCAAAGCTGAAGTTGCATATTACCCACAAGGCGGAGTGGATCAGGCGGTAAAGAAAGTTGATGAGTTGATAGCGCCTGAACTTGCGGGTTTGAACTCCGATTTTCAAGAAGAAATCGACAGCACGCTCCACGAGATTGACGGCACAACAAACTTCAAACTTTTAGGTGGAAACACGGCTTTTGCTGTTTCAGTGGCTAACGCAGAAGCAGCGGCAAACTCGCACGGTCTGCTCCTATTCCAGTTTCTAGGTGGAAACACCGCTAACACACTTCCGTACCCGCTTGGAAACACCATAAGCGGAGGGCAACACACCCGAGGTAAAGCTCCAGACATTCAAGAGTACTTGGCGCTTCCTCATGGAGCAGAAACTTTCATGGAAGCCGCAACGGCAAACGCTCAAATCCACAAAAAAATAGGCGAAGCGCTAAAAAAGAAGGATAAACTCTTCAGCGGCGGAAAAAGCTCTGAAGGCGCATGGATTGCCAACATAGGGAACTTGGATGCTTTTGAAGTCATATCCAAAGCGTGTGAAGAAGTTGGTAACGAGTTGGATTTTGAATGCGGCTTCGGAATTGATGTTGCTGCATCTTCGCTGTGGAAGGAAAAAGAAGAGAAATACATTTACCAGCATGATGGGAAAAAACGAGATGGTGGCGAGCAACTAGAATTTCTTTTAGACCTGATTGAAAATTATCATCTTGCGTATGTTGAAGACCCGTTTCATGAGGAAGACTTCGACAGCTTCGCGAAGCTCACTAAGAAAGCCAAGAACTGTTTGATATGTGGCGACGACCTCTTTACTACAAACAACGAACGACTAAGCCACGGAATTAAGCTCAGCGCGGCAAACGCCATCATAATCAAAATCAACCAGATTGGCACGCTTACAGCTGCTTTGGAAACAATCGAAAACGCCCAAAGACACGGGTACACAACGGTTATGTCCCATCGTTACGGCGAAACATGTGATTGGTACATCGCTCAATTAGCCGTGGCGTTCAAGTGTCCAATAATAAAAACTGGGGTTGTTGAAGGGGCACGCATCGCGAAGATAAATGAGTTAGTGAGAATTGAGCATTTCTTAGGAAACCGAGCCAAAATGACTGATTTAAAAATAATCTAGGAGAAAAAACGAAATGGCAGAAGACGAATCAAAAGAAAATTCTTTCGAACCCGAAGTTGAAACAAGTCAGGAAACAACAATGGAGGAACTTTTGCTACCGCGAGACACCATGTTATCCGCAGGTGTACACATCGGAACAAGAATGAAAACCCGAGACATGGAACCATTCATATACCGTGTCAGACCAGACGGCTTGTTCGTTCTAGACGTTCAAAAAACAGATGAACGCATAAGAGTCGCCGCCAAATTCTTGGCACGTTTTGAACCCGCAAAGGTAGCTGTGGCCGCAAGCAGACTATATGCACACGAACCAGTTAAGAAGTTCTGCGAAGTAACAGGCGCTGTACCCATCATAGGACGTTTCATTCCTGGACTCCTGTCGAACCCGTTGTACGCCAAGCGCATCGACCCAGAAGTTATCGTTGTTTCTGACCCGAGAGCAGACACTCAAGCCGTCAAAGAAGCATCGAAAGCCGGAATACCCATAGTTGCGTTATGCAGCACCGACAACGAATTCGCCGGCGTAGACTTAGTCATATCCACAAACAACAAGGGCAGAAGAGCCTTAGCAGTCATCTTTTGGCTCCTTGCAAGACAAATTCTACGTGAAAGAGGCGAACTGGCAATGGACAAGGATCTAGCAGTGCCAATCGAAGACTTCGAAGCCAAGCTCTCAAGGGACGATGAAGGAGACACCTGAACCGATGGCGAAGATTCGGCGTCCTTACGTAGCAGGAACCTTCTACGAAGGAAACGCTGAATCCCTAAAGAATCAAATTGAACGCTGTTTTCTGCACAAATTTGGCCCCGAAAAGACACCTGAAGTGAATCCAAGCGGTCCTAGAAAAGTAATAGGTTTAATTTGCCCGCACGCAGGTTACGTGTATTCTGGTCCAGTTGCAGCCAACGCTTACTATGAATTGGCGCGGGACGGCAGACCCAGCACAGTGGTGATTCTGGGGCCAAACCACACGGGTTACGGCAGCGCCATAGCCCTAATGAACGCGGGTTTCTGGCGTACGCCTTTGGGCGATGTGGAAATTGACGACGAAGCAGCTAGTCAGATAGTAAGCGAAACACGCCTTGTGGATGTAGACGATAGTGCACACCGTTTTGAACATTCGATTGAGGTTCAGCTGCCTTTCTTACAATACCTTTACGGCTCTGACTTCAAATTCGTTCCAATCTGCTTCCTAATGCAGGATTTACAGTCAGCCGTGGAGGTCGGAAGAGCCTTAGTTGAGGTTCTCGCCACCAAAAACGCTGTAGTAATAGCCTCTTCAGACCTTACACATTATGAGCCACAAGCAGTCGCTGAGAGGAAAGACATGGCGGCACTTAAAGCTGTAGAAGCATTGGATGCGAAACTTCTGTTTTCAACCATTGAAGAACAAAACATAAGTGCGTGCGGTTACGGTCCGATAACCGCTTTAATCACGTTTGCCAAGGGCTTAGGCGTCAAAGAAGCAAAGGTTCTGGCTCATAGAACCAGTGGAGAAATAATCAACGACTACTCCAGCGTCGTTGGCTACGCCGCTGTAAGCTTCCAAAAATAGCGCCGCCAACAGAACCTTTGTTTGTTAACTGCCGCGGGCTTATTAGGAACTTCTAGAATTAATTAAGTATCAGGCATCTTTTACGGTGTCTTCGAGACAGGAGTTGTACAAAATGCCCATCAGCAGGCTATTTGAAAAAGCAAAGAAACTCGTGGAAAGCAACAGGGTCGAAGCTTTAGCTCAAGGAGTTTACAATGTCATCGGAGACCACGGAACCTACACGGTGGCTCAAGACTACACCGGAAAATGGAGTTGCACCTGTCCCGGTTTCATGAACAAATCAAAATGCTCACACATAGCCGCAGTAATGTTGATGACAAAGATGAAAAGAAAGCGAAAGCCGAAGCAAAGCTAGATTTTAAACAATGCTCCTAAACTTTAGGGTTTTTGAGCTGGTTGGAATAAGCACCAGCGTGCCGTCTGTGCCGACCAGTAGTATATAAATGTCAGGTGTTATCTTCCGCAACTTCTGTTAAAGTTTGTCTATAGATGCGATAGCCCTAGCCCAAAACATGCTTAATTGGAGGTCACGAACCCATATAAAGAAGGGTTATGGTGTTGTTGGTTGTATCAGCAGATTTTCACCTTCTACACCGACAATGAAAGTCACGTTTTCATTTTCCGCCAGGGTCTCTAATGTCTTTAGGTACACGTACAGTTCCAAGAACTCCTTGAAATCTTCATCTGCGATGTTTTTCTCTGCTATCAAAACGTCTATTGCTTCTCTAATTCCCTGTCCATCTATCACCTTCTGTTCAGCCGTTGCGTTCGCGCCAATTAACAACGCTGTTGCAGAGGCATCTGCTTGTATTATCTTCCTTTCTGCTTCGAATTCAGCTTGTATCTTTAACTGTTGTGCTGCCAACTTATCCTCTATGGAAGTTGTGTACCTATCTGGAAGAGCTACATTCCTGAGGTCTACTTCAATGTTAATTATTGCTCCTCTCAACGATCCTGCCTCATTTATTGCCCTTGTTAGTTCTTGCTCTATCTCCAGACCAATTTGATCTCGGAGTTCTATCGTTTGCACTGCTGTATACTGTTTCGTAATGTAGCGAACATGTTCCCTAACTAAAGATGCTACGGCTCTACCTTCCCAATTTAACGACGGAAAACTTTGATAAAGATCTTTCAACTTGGCAGGATCAATAGACCAACGAATCATTATGTCCACTTGCATTTCCAGTTGATCATTTGAAAAACAGTCGATTGAAGGATAATCTGCGAATTCATCAGTTGCGTCACCCCACATTCCGAGAGTTTCCCTAGCGTATTCAACTACCGTTAACGATGTCCACGGCGCTTTTATGCCAAAGGTCGGACCTAATACCGGATCGCTTATTGATCCAGTAAGAGGATCAACTATCATTCCGGCTATTCCAACGCCTACACTGTAAATCATTGTAAAAGCCATGAGACCGATTACCGCAATAGCGACGAAAATTATGATGATTATGCGCAAAGAAGTCTTATCAATAGGTGGTTTTGGTTTGTATTCATTCATCTAACAGTTCACCTCCATTCAGTTTTGCGTTCAATCTCTTTCATTCGGTTTTAAACCTTATGAACTTCATAAAGTCTCCGTTGAACCATTTCAGAGTCTCTCGTGAGAAATACTCGCGAGACTAGATAAAGTTTCTTTCATTTTTTTGGGAATAGTCACTGAAAAAACTTATTAAATTGAGAATATTTCTCATAATTGGAGAACCCCATGGACAAGAAAAACCAAGCCATAATACGGATTTTAAGCAGAAAAGCAGGCTTATCCAGCAGAACACTCTCAAAAATGCTTAAAATACCAATATCCACAGTGCATAGACGCGTTAAGAAACTGGAACAAGGAAGCATAATCGAAGGCTACAAAGCCATAGTTAACTTCGAAAAGACGGCATGGCCCATAGGCGCCTTACTGCTGATAAATTTGGCTGAAGTGATTCCAGGAAAAGGGCACATCCCAAAGAAGGATATTATGCGATCTTTAAGTCGTTTCAAAGAGATTGAAGAAATAATCGAAGTTCAAGCAGCTGACTTCGATTTAATCATAAAAGCCAGATTTGAAAGCCTCAAAAAACAGTCTAACTTTGTCGAAGAGTTACGGTGCATTGATGGCATCGAGGAGATCTCATCCGCAATAATTATTCAAGAAAAAATTCTACCTCTCCCGCAAATATTCGGATAGCATTTGCTCTGACGCACACACAGTTCGGCCTAAAAACATAAATAACCAAAAACGGAAATATTAAACGCTCAGCCGACTCAACTCGGAAAGTACAAGCATGAAAAAGCTAGCTTTGTTCTTAACAATGATGCTGCCACTTTTGATAGCTGCATGCGCAGCTATCGCACCTGTTTCCGCCCAACACGACTTTGACGCATATTTAAGCAATGCAATTGATGCCACAGCAATTGACGGCGTAATTGGAAGCGAATGGGACGACTCAGGTAGCTATATAGATGTGGCTATAAGCCCGCAGGGAACAGCTGAAATCTGGATGAAACACGATGGAACTTACCTGTACCTGGCGGTCAGTTTCACAGCCGACTCCAACAATCCATGGATGGCGCTCCTACTCGGCGGAACTAACTACATGCAATCAGGGGCGGATGGAGCTCTTTTTGGACATGATAGCTACTCCGCAAACGGTTACCGCGATATCTCCTTTAACGGGTTCACGGAAATTTCTGTAGACGCCTCACAAGATGGAACAGGAGCCATAACTATAGACTCCTCAAACCTCGTCACCGTCGAGCTAAAAAAACCGCTTAGCAGCGGAGACTCCGATGGAAAAGACATCGCGTAGACCGAAGACAACCCCTACGCCTTCAATATCATGTGGAATTCGAACAGCCACGGAGCCAGCGGCGGCAGCGTCGACCATTCAAACGGACCCCTAAAAGACCGGCCTATGTTCATCAATTCAAATGTCATACCCGAATTTCCAGGTCTGATGTTCACGGCCCTTTTCGTCGCCACAGCAATTTCTGCATTTTTGCTCAAAAAAAGAATAACAGCAAAACCCGTAGCAAACTAATTCCTAAATTCCACCTCTTTTTCTATAGCCAAAACGCAACACAAAACATTTTTTCAGCCTTAGATGTTTCCTCCCGTGAAGCCTTTCATTGGGATGTTAAAAATTAATTAGCAAGTTACGCGCTACCAAAGTTTGGTGTGAAAAAGTGAACGGAAAAGCCGTAGTCTTGATGGGTTCAGAGAGAGATTTGGAATTTTGCCGTGAAATAGCAAAGTACCTCAAACTTTTAGGCGTAGAATACGAGTTCCGCGTTGCCTCCGCGCATAAAACTCCCGAACAAGTGCTCAAAATCCTTCAGGAATTTGGAAAAGAAAAAATCGTTTACATAACAGTGGCCGGGCGGTCTAACGCCTTAAGCGCGTTCGTGGACGCCAACACCGCAAAGCCCGTTATTGCGTGCCCGCCTTACTCAGAAAAATATGGCGGAGCAGACCTCTACTCATCGCTCAGAGTGCCGAGCGGCATAGGCTCCACGGTGACTATTGAGCCTGAAGGCGCCGCTATCGCCACGGCAAAAATTCTGGCTTTAGAAGACAAGGAACTGGAGAAGCGCGTTGTATACTATCAGTCGGCAAAAAAGAAGACAATCGAAAAAGCTGATGCCGCAGTGAAAAAGCTGAAGTAGCCATTCACGCTTTGCATACGTTTCTTGCCAGAAGGGTGGTTTATGGAACGCGAAACTGAAGACGTAACGGAAATACCCCGTACAATGTCTACTCAGCACCCTGACAACATAAACGTCCCAGAATGGAGTCCCGACGAAATTATCGATGGCAACGCTGAAATTTTTGAGGCGCACTTTGCCTACGAAACTCTCAGCTGCCAAGAAGTAATGTGGGCCTCTGAAGGAAAAGACGTTGACACACGAGTGGTAAGGAAACTGCTGAACAAGTACTCGGAGTACTTTCTCAGCCACACGATAGGCAAAGATATTTTCCTCACCTACCGAATCCCTAACCCGAAAATTGAGCTTGTAGAGCGCAAAGTCGTCATCGAAACGCTCCAGAACATACCCGTAGCCTACGACGTAGCCTCCGCCTTCTACAAGAAAGACGTAGCCCCAATCTTTGAGGTAATCTTGCCTTTCACAACGAACAGCAAAGAACTCATGCTGCTCTTCAACTATTACAAGAAAGCCATAATAGGCGATTCAGAAGTAACGCTGGACGAATCCACTAAAGTCAAAGATTGGGTGGGCTCTTTCAAACCTAAAAGCATACGAGTTATTCCCCTTGTGGAAGACTTCAACAGCCTATGGTCTATCGACACGATAGTTAGGCCTTACATCGAAGCTGTGAAGCCTAAGCACCTCCGCGTCTTCATCGCCAGGTCAGACCCCGCCCTGAACTACGGGCTTCTATGTGCGGTTCTGCTCTCCAAGGTCGCGCTGTCAAAACTGAAGGAAATAGAGAAGGAACAAGAAATATCGGTGTACCCCATAATCGGTGTGGGGACAAAGCCGTTCAGAGGGCACTTGTCGCCTGATAACGTTGAACCCTTTTTGCAAGAATACAAAGAATTAGCCACGGCTACCGTTCAATCTGCCTTAAGATACGATTACCCGCTGGAACAGGTTAAAGAGTGCGTGAGGCTGCTCAACGAACGGCTGCCCAATGGCGAACCAACAACTATAGAGCCTTCTGAAGAAACTTTCCTCCTCAAAGTGCTCCAGAAGTGTAAACAGCAGTACGAAAGCGTAATTGAGCCGTTGGCTCCGCTGGTGAACAGCGTGGCAGCGTATGTTCCGCCGAGAAGAGCCAGAAAACTCCACATAGGCTTATTTGGCTACAGCAGAAACGTGGCAGGCGTCAATCTGCCGAGAGCGATTACGTTTGCGGCAGCGCTCTACGCAGTCGGGGTACCGCCAGAATTCATAGGCTGCAGGGTCCTAGATGACTTAAGCGAGTATGAGCTGAACCTGATCCTGAAACACTATGTCAACTTCAAGCAGGACCTCAACGCCATAGGCGGCTACCTCTCATGGCAAAACGTAAACATGCTTATGGAGATGCACCAAAAAGTCGCGGAGAGGGCAGGCGCAAACGAGGAAAAATTGAAAATTGCCCTCACCCAGATTCTGGGCGACCTGCAAACGGCTGAAGAAAAACTGGGCATCAAACTTGGACCGCGGACGCCCACTCAGAAGAGACACGAGAACTTCGCAAACAACTTCCTAATCGCTTACATGGAGCACGAAGATGCTGAAGCAAAAAAGGCTCTCGTTGAAGCAGCCAAGCTGAGAAGATGCCTTGGCTGAAAAAAGCGATATAAACCAAAAGAGATACCTTTGACAAAGCTAAAGAGAAATAGAAGTGAGGTGCACAATCATGGGTAGCGTAAAAGATTTAGAAATAATAGAAAAGCCTACAGCCGACACGATGGGTATAGGCAGGTTCCACTTTTCCGACCGCTACTCTGTTTTCGACTGGGGCGAAATGCCCGACCACATAGACGGAAAAGGCGCGGCACTGTGCCTCATGGGCGCCTGCTGCTTCGAAAAACTCGAAGAAACAGGAGTCAAAACCCACTACAGAGGTTTGGTCGACAAGACAGGGCGGCTTGTCACCTTCAAAGAACTCCACCAGCCCACGAACATCATGGAAGTCAATCTCGTCAACGTCTACAAACCCGAAACCCGCACGGCACAGGGTAAAGTCATTTACGATTACAGTATGTACACACCCAACCTGAAAAACTGCCTCATCCCACTTGAAATAATCTACCGGAACGGCCTGCCCGAAGGCTCCTCCGTCTTCAAGCGACTTGAACAGGGAAAAATCACCGCGAAAGACTTGGGGCTGGACCACACCCCGAAGCCCAGCGAACACTTGGCAAAACCCATATTCGACGTCAGCACCAAACTTGAAGAGGCGGACCGTTACGTCACCTGGAAAGAAGCAAAGAAAATCGCGGGCATAACAAACATCGAACTAATCGCCGTGAAAACGGTTCTCGCCAAAGTAGACGACACCATTACTGAGATAGCTTGCCGCGCAAAACTGGAAAATGAGGACGGCAAAATCGAGTTAGCCTTCGACAGCCAGAGAAAACTCATGGTCGTGGACGTTGTGGGCACGCTGGACGAGTGCAGGTTCACCTACGACGGTGTACACGCAAGCAAAGAGGTCGCACGGCAGTTCTACAAGAAAACAAGCTGGTACCGTGACGTGGAAGCCGCTAAGAAAGCGGGTGAAGCGCGAGGCGTTCGAGATTGGAAGGCGCTGTGCAAGTCGCAGCCACAGAAGCTTGACGCACAGTTAAAAGCCATCGTCAGTGGAATGTATCTGGCGGCTGCCAACGAACTTATACGCCGCAGCTTGTTTGATGCGCCGTCGCTTGCGGAAATAATTAAGCAATACCGAGAATATATGAGTTGAAAGAAATGATGAAAACAAAAATAAAAGAAGTAATAAGCGAATATGATCCGCGAAAAATCCGCATAGGAGTTTTAGGCTCGCACTCGGCGCTGGAAATCGCTTCAGGCGCCAAGCAGGAAGGCTTCGAAACCGTGGTGGTCTGCCAAAAAGGCAGAGACAAAACCTACAC
>CAZZLA010000010.1:0-15630 GCA_964655035.1 uncultured Candidatus Bathyarchaeia archaeon
AAACGCGTGTCGATTGTTAGTTCTTTGATGCATCGACCTCAGGTGCTTTTTCTTGATGAGCCAACTGTGGGTTTGGATGCGCAGACAAGGCGTCGTTTGTGGGAGTTGATACGTCGTTTGAACTTGGATGGCACCACCATTTTCCTTACCACTCATTATATTGAAGAGGCAGAGGCGCTTTGTCAGCGTGTGGGAATACTTCATCAGGGGTGTTTGATTGCTCTGGGTGCGCCTTTGGAGTTACGTCAAAAACTGGGTTTGGTCACGGTGGAGTCTCTTGTGAACAATAAAGAGACTTGCTATCAATATTTTGCCGACAGGGCAGCGGCGACAAGTTATGTTCAAAATTTGCCTCCTGAAGTCAAAACCATAATTATTCGGGATTCAAACCTTGAAGATGTTTTTGTGGAACAAACTGGGCAAAAGGTGGGCGGTGACTAAAATGGTTAGTGCGTTGAGTGACATTTACTCGGTTTTGTGGGTGGATTTGCGATTTCTGAGGCGTCATTGGCTTCGGACGCTTGCCACCAGCATTGTTAGTCCTATTCTTTATCTTGTTGCTTTTGGGTTTGGTTTGGGGCGCGGAATCAGTTTTGGGGGGTATGGTTATCTTGATTTCGTTATTCCGGGTATAATCGCGCTTACGGCTATGACTGGGAGTTATAATGGTGCTGGGATGAAGTTGCACGTGGATCGTCTTTTCTATAAGTGCTTTGACGAATACTTGTTGTCGCCTATCAGCATGTTTTCGTTAGCGGTCGGGAAAACCTTGATTGGTGTGGTACGGGGTTTACTCGCTTCTGTCGCGTTGTTGGCGGTGAGCGTCGCGCTTTCTCCCACGTTGATAGTTAGTCCGCTTTTTGTTTTGGTCTTGGTTGCCTCTTGCTTTGTGTTTTCCTTTCTCGGGGTTCTTGTCGGGTTATGGGCGAAATCGCATCAAGACATGGGTACCTTCAGCACCTTGGTGATTTTGCCTATGACGTTTCTCAGCGGCACATTTTTTTCGTTAAGCCAACTGCCAGACGCTGTGAAAGCTGTCTTGTACGTGTTGCCTCTTACACATTCAAGTGAGAGCTTGCGAGCGGCTGCTTTGGGACAACCGTTTCCTTGGCTGTCTTTTCTCGCTCTTTTAGGCTTTGGTTTGGTCTTTTTCTCAGGATGCCTCTTGGCTTTAAAGAGAACCAGTGTATGAGAATGCATGTGTGACTGTTGTGCTCACGGCAGTCGCAAAACATCGCACACTTTAGCCATGCTTTCACGGTGCACCCTACTTTTTTCTTCGCTCCCTTCTAATTCCATTAATGCAACTTCAAATCGACCAGAATATACAATGTGAATATAAAGCGGACCCTGCGACGATATGGAAAACCCATTGGCAACGGCTACAAGCACTGTCCAAGATGCAACATCTACCTCTACTGGTACTGCGGATACCATGTGTGGAGAAAAATCAATATTTGGATATAAGGCAAAACCGGGAATACTTGTGAAATTAAAAAAGTATGGCTGCATTGTTATTTGTCTTTGTTAGAAAGGTTCTTTTGTATAATAAGTTTTTGAAAGATGCAATTTAATTCTATTTTTTCAGGTCTAAGTCAAACCGATTCATTCTAGCCAGTTGCGAGATTTGAAAAGGGTTTTTCCGGCAATATTCAGTTTCAAGCAGCCTTCTTCGGGACACATTTCTACACATCGCAAGCACAACATGCACATTGATGTGTAAATGCTTCCGCCTTTCTTTTCGTACACGTCAGTGACTTGCACAGGGCAGACTCTTTTGCAGATTCCACATTTAGTGCATTTTTCTTCTTCTTTGTTCAGATGGAGAAACGGCACTCCTCTTAAATGCTTAAACCGATTAACTATGGCGATTGACACTCCGGTAGGACAGAATCGGCACCAAAAACGTCGCATTTTGAATGACGTTGCCACCGTTAGCATTATAAACGAAATCGCTATCGGCAACGTAGCATCTTTTCCTCCCATGTAAGCCATTATTTCTCCGACATACGGAAAACTAACGCCTAGTCCGCCAATTTCAAGAAGTGCTCCAAAAGGCGGCACCCATGGCATGATCAAGGTTTGCAGTGGATCCAGTAATAAAGTCAAGGGTACAAAGGGTCCTCGAAGACTAGCAAAATTCCAAATGTCAAGCAACGATGCGGTGCCCATCAAAAAGGGCGCTAAGGCAAGTGTTAGAATGAAGAGCGCAATGATGTATCTAAGTTTATGCAAGCTCTTGTTTAGTCTTTCAGGAAGACTCCAATGGTTAATTCTGAGAAGGTTACGGAACAAAGTGATTAAATCCATGTACAATCCGAACGGGCATATCCAGCCGCAGAAGGACCTGCCGAAGAAAAAAGTGGCAACGATTATTACGGCCAAAAGAAGTCCTTTCCAAACAGCTATTATGGAAAGGTAAAAGATTATAGCAAAAGATAGTAGCTGAATAATAAATCGCAGAAAGCTAACTCGTTTGGTTTTGTCCTTCATCCATCTTAGAATGGTACAATCCCCCTCCTAACTTTTTGTCGCCAATAACTGTTTCGAAGTATATGCCATCTTCGTTTTCCAACAAATATTTTATTTATGCAGCAGACAGCGGAATGGTGCCGAAGGTTAATCAATGCTTCTACTAAGGTGGATAAAAGTTTTCCAAGTTAAATACGTTCCTTTAGTTTAGAGGGAGTCTTCAAGATAAAAGCAAATAGACAATCTTTACGTTTTTAGTTTTATAGCTGAAGTTAACACATGATAAAGCGGCAATTACCCAATCACTATATTTTAAATTCTTTCTGGTGTTTTTCTGCTGATTCGCGTCAGATACGCTTAGTTGTAAGGCAGTCTATTTCGTTCTTAACGCAAAATTATTCTCGACAGAGTACTCCATTTTTTGGCCTGCGTTTAATAGAAAAGTAGTTTGCTGGTGACCCTGATTCTCATTTTTTTCTCTGCAAGCTGAAGCCTCTGCAATTACCCAGGCGCAACTTGCCGAAGCAGCGACGACACTGGTAAATCTGTTCAGTGCATATTTCGTCATAATAGCCGCGGTTCTCCCAACAATAATTGCTTCCTACAGCTTTGTAGGCGAAAAACTTGAAAAAAGCCTTGAACCGCTGCTGGCAACACCAACCACCGACGGCGAGCTACTGTTCTGCAAAAGCATAGCAGCGTTTATTCCATGCGTCAGCGCAACCTACATCCGAGCCCTAATCTTCGTTATCATCGTAGATGCCTGGTCAATCACGAACCTAAGCGAGTTCCTAGTTCCAAAAGTGTACTGGGCAATAGTAATGGGCGTTGTGACACCCTTGGTGTGCGTCTTTAGAGTGGAAGCCAACGTAATCATATCCACCAGGGTAAACGACATAAGAGCAGCCCAGCAACTCGGCGCCTTCGTCATCTTGCCAATAATACTCGTGATGATTCTCGCTTCTAGGGTGCAAACTTTCCCGCTGGTCACGCTTGCGCTGATTCTATCAGGAGGATTAGCCCTCGCAGACGTTGCCATGTTCTACCTTAGCAAAGCCAGGTTTCAACGGGAAGAGATACTGACAAAATGGAAGTAAAACACAACTTCACTTAAACGAACGCCAAAAATCAACCATTGTTTTTCTTTCACATAGAACTTTTCTCGGCTCTTCGCCATAATACGCACGAAAACGTCGACAAAGTTAAATAATTCTTGAGAAAACCTTTCAGGGGTGAATTAAGATGCCCTGTTCAGTTATTGTTGGTGCCTTCTGGGGAGACGAAGGCAAAGGAAAAATCATAAGCTACCTAGCGTTAAAAGATAATTTGGATTTATGTGTGAGAACAGGCTCCGTGAATGCCGCCCACACCGTTTGGAAAGACGGGCAAAAATACGCCCTCCACATGGTTCCCGCAGGCTTCATAAACGAGAAGTGCCTTCTTCGCATAGCCGCAGGCGCAAACGTCCACATCCCCCAATTCTTCAAAGAAGTCGAAATGACCCAAGTCCAAAACCGCATCGGCATCGACGAAAACGCCTCCATAATCGAGGAGAAGCACAGCGCTTTAGACAAGGCAAGCGCCGTAAACAAGGGCATAGGAACAACAGGCTGGGGTGTCGGACCTGCCGTGGAAGAACGAGCCAGGCGCACAGCCAAACTTGCAAGGGATAGTTCAGAACTCAAACCCTACGTCATGGACACAGTGACGGAAATCAACGACGCCTTAGACAACGGCAAAAAAGTCCTCCTCGAAGGCACCCAGGGCTTCATGCTTTCACTCTTCCTAAGCGGCGGCTACCCATACGTGACCAGCCGCGACACAGGCGCCTCCGCCATAGCCTCCGAAGCAGGAGTCGGACCCACCAGAGTCGACAACGTGATTATCGTTTACAAATCGTTCATGACCCGCGTCGGCGCAGGACCTCTGCCTAGAGAAATCAGCAATGAAGAAGCCAAAAAAAGAGACTGGTTTGAAACCGCCGCCGGAACAGGCCGGGACAGACGTTCAGCCCCGTTTGATTTTGATTTGGCCCGCAGAAACGCGAAAATAAACGGTGCATCACAAGCCGCTTTAACAAAGCTTGACTGCATGTTTCCCGACTGCCGAAGCGCTCAAAAATTTGAGCAACTTTCCGAAGATGCGAAACAGTTTGTGAAAGAAGTTGAAGGCAGAACTGGAGTACCCGTAGTTCTAATTGGCACCGGGCCCGAAGCGTTAGACATAATCGACAGAAGAAAATAGCAAACTTTTATTTCTAAAACGCAGCAATGTTCAGTTTAGAGGGTGAGGAAATGCATAAGCCTAACGCTCATAATAAGGCTTCAACTAGCCTTTTCGCGCTCCTGTTTGCCGCAGGCTTACTCATTGGAGCATTAGCGACTTTTTACATAACCTTTCAGGAAACGAACAAGCTTAGTGACGAAGTTGCGAATCTGCAGAGCCAGCTGTCAAATCTCAGCGGCTTCCAGAACGCCATTTACCAGAACGTTACCCTTTACCAGAACTCAACTTCCTTAGTAGCCATCTACGCTTACGTACGCGAATCCGTGGTTCTGGTTCAAGGAACAACAAGCGACGGAGCAGTACAAGGCTCAGGCTTCGTCTATGAATCTTCAAACAGAATGGTTGTGATAACCAACTACCATGTGGTACATGGCACATCAGCTCTAAGCGTGACCTTCTCAAACGGAAACGGATACTCCGCCTCAGTGCTCGGCACCGACCCCTACGCAGACTTAGCCGTTATTTCAGCTGACGCTCCCACCACCGAGTTTAAACCCGTCGAAATCGTCAGCTCATCCACTCTACGCGTAGGCGAGCCAGTCATCGCCATAGGCAACCCCTACGGCCTAGTAGGCTCACTTACAACTGGAGTGGTGAGCGGGCTGGGCAGAAGCATCACAGAAGAAGACTATGCAGGCGGCTTTTCAATTGCCAACATCATACAAACCAGCACACCCATAAACCCTGGAAACTCCGGTGGACCCTTGCTGAACGCGGTTGGAAACGTTGTGGGCATAACAACTGCCATAGTCTCTGACTCGCAAGGCTTAGGCTTCGCCGTTCCATCGAACATTATTCTCAGGGAAATCGCCGCCCTAATAGACCCTGGAACCTACAGCGGGCACTCTTACCTGGGCGTTTCAGGGCAGGACATGAGCTACAGCGTAGCCATGCAAACTGGCGCAAGCGTTACTTATGGCTGGAGAATCGCTTCAGTCACCGCAGGAGGCCCTTCAGACGGCATACTTGACGGCGATGACATAATAATTGCCTTGAACGGAACGCCTATAAGAAACAATGATGATCTAGCAAGCTATCTTGAAGAGAAAACCTTGCCAGGGCAGAGTTTGGTTCTCACTGTGGTGCGAGGCAGCTCAACAGTTGACGTGAGCGTTATTCTGGGAACCCGACCCGCACCGCCAACATAACTTTGAGCTATCCAACCCTTTCTTTCCCTGAAAAAATGATTTAACCAAAAATATTCGAGGTTGATTCAATGGCAGATGTGTGGCGCAAACCATATCATGTTAATATCGAAGTTGAAAACAGGCAGTGTAAAATGCTGAAAAAGTTTGCTTCACTCGGTCTTAAGCATCTGCAGGTTGCGGACATTAGAAGCTAAAGCAGCGGTTCAGTCAAACATTTGATAGAACTTGACGGCGACCAAGTCAAGAGAATCCCAGAGGACTTTAAGGCTGTAGCGTCTCGGGGCAAAACTGAGGGCAAGCCCTCCATTTGGTTCGAAAGTGAAGGGTGTGAGGTCTGCAACACTATCTTATCACGCGATGCGTTTCTGATCTCAGGAAAAAGTATTGAAGAAAATACAATAAAATACAGCTTCATAGTGCGCGCGCTATCACTGCTCTACTTGGGGATAACGAACATCCGAATCGGACCAAGCCTTCCCGCGTTCATAACACCGAACATACTCAAGGTGCTGGTTGAAAAGTTCAACATAATGCAGATAACAACCCCTGAAGAAGACTTGAAGGCGATAATGAAGTAGCCTGTGCATTGGACACGGAGGTTACAACATATTTTGGAGCCTAATTTTTTCCCCACATTTTTTGGCGTGATGACGCTATTACTCAGGTTCATCTTTCTTCGATGGGGACAAAAGGTCTTCCGTATTTGCCGATGTACTTTGATGAGGGGCGAAGGAGAACTGCATCCTTGTACTGTTCTATGACGTGGGCGGTCCATCCGGCGATTCTGCTTGAAGCGAAAAACGGAGTAAAGAACTCGAAGGGAACCCCTAAGGCGTTCAAAGTTACGGCTGCGTAGAAGTCTACGTTAGGAAAAATATTTTTCTTTTTGTGAACAACGCTTTCAATTCTGATGCATAAATTGTATAGGTTTATGATGTTTGTGCGGTGACACAGGTTCTCGGCTATGCCTCTGAGATGTTTGGTTCTGGGATCTTCTGTTTGGTAAATCCGGTGGCCAAACCCCATTATCTTTTTCTTGTCATCTAACATGCCTTGGATGTAGTCTTCCACTTCTTCCTCGGTGTTGATGTCATCAAGCATGTACATCACTTTTTCACTGGCCCCGCCGTGAAGGGGTCCTTTAAGGGTTCCAATCGCGCAGGTCACAGCCGAGTACATGTCGGAGTTGGTGCTTGCGGTTACGCGAGCAGCAAAGGTGGACGCGTTAAATCCGTGATCTGCATGTAACATCATGAAACGGTCAATAGCGTCTTTTTCTTCTCTATCCGCGGGAACTCCTCGAAAGAGGTATAAAAAGTTTTCAGGGAAACCAAAGTCTGGATTTGGACAGACAAGTTGCTGGTTAGTGCGTAGTCTGTAGAGGGTAGCGACGATGGTGGGCACCTTCGCCACTAATCGTATAGCTCTTTTTTTGTTCGCTTGCTCCGATTTGTAATCTGGGTCGGGGTCGTACATGCTAAGGTGAGAGGCTGCAGTGCGCAAGACTTCCATCGGATGGCTGCTTTTAGGAGCAGACTTAATGCATTTAATAGCTTCTTCGGGTAGCTTCATTTCAGAGATGAGTTTCGCTCTGAATTCGTCCAACTCGTTTTTGGTGGGAAGTTTACTGTAAAGTAAGAGGTAAACCACTTCTTCATAGCATACGTGCTCCACCAGATCATCGATGTTATAGCCTAAATAATAAAGTGCGCCCATGGGATCCACGAAACTGATTTCGGTTTCAGCAGCGGCAACATCTCTTAATCCACGGGTCACCACCCTATCGTGATCGTTAATCATATACTATATCACATTCCCCTTTTTTGTTTGATTTTTCTTCCGAAACCTGCGTACACACGTGAAGCAATAACAAGATAGCTCCTTTGCGAGACCAACGAGGATAGCAAGACCCTTGAGATTCCTCCTTAATCAAAATTCTTGCAATCAACTCGTAAATATATAGGTCGAAAGATCAGGAAAGTAATATGCCGCAATGTTTTTAAATTTTTCTTTGAACACGTATTTTTTAGTTAAGACTCGTATTTTTAAGCATTTAGCCCACAACTCTTTTAAATGATGAGATGCTGATATAAAAAAAGCCAGTGAAAAATGTACCTAACTGCATTTTAGTCGTTTCCAACTGGCTCGAGAATAATAAGAGGACGTTTCAAAACACATGCTAGAACATAAGGAATTAGAGCACATCATCTGCTCTGTAATGCAGCTTCCCTTTTATGCCGATTTATCATCTGATGAAAAGGAACAGATAGCGCAAGTGGTTCAAGCTCACCCGATGCGCGTCAGTCCATATTACTTGGCTTTGATAGACTGGGCTGATCCGCTTGATCCGATAAGGAAAATGGCGGTGCCGTCCTTGGAAGAACTAAACCTTGATGGTGTTTATGACACGAGTGGGGAAGCTGAGAACACGAAAATGCCTGGTCTTCAGCATAAGTACGCTGAAACCGCGTTAATATTGGCTACAAACAGGTGTGCAACCTACTGTAGGCATTGTTTTAGAAAACGCCTTGTTGGATTGCCAACGGAGGAGATTGTGAGTCGTTTCGAAGAAGCCGCAGACTACATTGCCAAACACGAAGAAATAAATAACGTGCTAATCAGTGGCGGAGACCCCCTTGTGCTTTCTAACGAAGTTATCGGGGCATTCTTGGAGACGCTGGCAAAAATCGATCATCTTAGTTTTATTAGATTTGGCAGCCGAACTCCGGTTACTCTTCCAAGCAGGCTTGGTGACCCTGATCTTTTGGCTCTTTTCAAGAAGTATTCGCAGATTGATAGACGACTTTACGTCGTAACGCAGTTTAATCATCCTCGGGAAATAACTCCGCAATCTGTGACCGCAGTAAGCAATCTCTTGAAAGCAGGCGTTTTACTGAGCAATCAGACCGTTCTGCTTAGAGGCGTTAATGATGACCCAGAAACGCTTGCGACTTTAATGAATGAACTAGTGAGCATCGGCGTGGCGCCGTACTATGTTTTTCAGTGCCGCCCAGTCAAAAGAGTCAAAACTCACTTCCAAGTTCCAATATGCAAAGGCGTCAAAGTAGTGGAACAAGCAAAGGCAAACTGTAACGGGCACAGTAAACGCTTCAAATATATCATGTCACACAAAACAGGTAAAGTGGAAATACTGGGCATACTTGATGGGGAAATATACTTCAAGTATCATGAAGCCAAAAACAGGGAAAACTTGGGCGTTATGTTTAAACGCCGGATGGATGAGAAAGCGGGATGGTTGGATGATTCCCGCACTGATGATGGGCTAGATTAATAAGGAACTGGAAGTTAGAGTTGCAAATAATTAAGTGAAACTCCATGTTCAGCATAACGTTAACTTTCTCCAATTTACTGCAGCAATATTTTGGCTTAAGTCAAATCGTTAGTGAAATAATTGCTTTTGCCGTGATATTCTCGCTGGCGATTGTTATTGCTTGGATAGGTCATTCACTTTTTAAGAGGTACCTATGCCGATTGGCTGCAAAAACCGAAACAAATCTGGATGATGAAATACTCCGCAACGTACGAGCGCCGATATTTCTTCTTGCAATTTTGTTTGGCTTATATTACGGCTCAGTAGGTATCGCTTCGCTCCAAGCTTACTCTGGAGATTTCGCAACCGCCTTCACAGTTGGCGAAATATTAGTTATAACGTTCACAATAACGCGCATAAATAATGTCTTGGTAAGCTGGTACGCTGAACAAAGTGAAAAACGCGGAAAACAAGTAAGCAACCACATATTATTCATTCTCAAGAAAGTTTTACAGATTGTCATATACATTTTTGCTTTGGTCATAATTCTTGGAGTTTTTGGCCAAAACCTATCAGGCGTCATCGTAGGTTTCGGCGTGGGAGGTATAGCCATAGCATTGGCTATACAAAACATTTTAAGCGATGCCCTAACCGCTTTCTCAATATATTTTGACAATCCATTCGAAATCGGTGATTTCATAGTTGTAGGAGACTATGCAGGAACCGTTACTAAGATAGGCATAATATCAACGCGAATCCAGCTATTGCAAGGGGAAGAACTGATAATTTCAAACAAGAATCTGATTGCCACATCTGTACGGAACTTCAAAAAGCTTGAGAGAAGAAGAATCGTGTTCACCGTTAAGGTAACCTATGACACACCTATCAAGAAACTTAAAAAAATACCAAAAATAATAGGAAAAATCATAAACAGCACAGAACTGGCCGAACTGGACAGGATTCATTTTCAACAGTTCGGAGATTTTAGCCTTGACTTTGAAGTAGTTTATTACATCACCACAGGCGACTACAACAAGTACATGGACATCCAGCAGAATATAAATTACGAAATCATTGAAGAGTTTGATAAAGAAAAAATCGAAATGGCGTACCCAACTCAAAAAATCTTCTACGTGAATGAAAAAGACGCCGCGTATCCCGTCAAGCGTTCAGCTTTTTAATCAGCCACGCCATGTTTTTTCCCAAGGTCTCCATGGTTCGCATACCTTCCTCGTCATTTTTCACGTCTCCTTTCTTCCGCCCAACTCCAACGTTCCAGTATGACGAGGCTGGGATAATCATCTGGCTTATGAGGAAGAAGTGGTTTATAGCATCAAAAGTGGGGATCCCACCTGCCCTTCTGACCGCCACCACCGCTGCACCTACCTTTCTTCTAAAGAGGTAATCGTTTGCAAGAGCTACATAGCCTGCCCTGTCAATCAACGCCTTCAACTCAGGAGACATCATTGAAAAATAAACGGGCGAGCCCAAGATTATGCCATCTGCCTCAACCATTTTCTGAATATATGCATTAACGTTGTCGTCTTCGATTATGCAACGGTTGTTCTTGGTCGAATAACAGGTTCTGCAGGCGTTGCATCCGCGTATCTGCTCTCCCGCAAGCTGAATCAGCTCAGTCTCTATGCCTTCCGCTTCGAGAACACTAAGAACACGACGTATCAACAGAGCCGTGTTCCCATCCTTTCTACCGCTCCCATTAAAAGCCACAACCTTCATGTGAACCGCCTCACCAGATTAACCGAAAGATAACATAAAAAAGTAACGGCAAACAGATTCTGTTAAGTTACCCAGATGTCAGTGGGTGAATTTTCATGACAATAAGTCTTATATCTCAATATGATGGAGTTTAAGTTATGCAGGAAAGCATGGAATGCCCAAAATGCGGAAGCCAAATGGAAAAAGGCGTCAGTTTCGGGTCAGTCATGGGGCACCCAGTCATAGGGACTACAATCGTAAAGAAAGGCGATTTCGTTGGTGATAAAATTATTCCATTCTACTGCAAAAACTGCGGGTACATTGAACTCTTTATCGAAAAATTCTTGAAAAGCACATGACAATAAACGCTGATGAATTTATGAAGCCTTCTGCTGCTGTAAGGTAACCCCAACTTAACAGTATACGGCAAACAAGAACCTTTAACCGAAGTTAAGCAAATTTGGTTGTTCTTGATTTTGCTAAAGATGGTGCAAGAGAAGGTAAGTTATTAGGAAGAGACCATATTTCTACAAAGAGCAAACGAAGGAGCTTTAAGGTTGAGTTACAAACGAAATATGCATCCGAAAGTCAGCAAAGCCGAGATAGAAGTGTTTAAGGCGTTAAGCGCTGCTGGCTTAACAGGCGGTATGGTAACACAAAAACCCATAGTGCTGAAGCTAACGGTTCCTGATTTTTGCTGGCTTAACAAGCGAAAAGCGGTGTATCTGGATGGCTCGCAGGCGCATTCAGGCGATAAACAGCAAGAGCGTGACGAGGAAATCTGCGAGTTGCTGGAGGCCAAAGGTTGGGAAGTACTTCGGATACCGTATGACCCGCCGTTAAGCGAGAAAGCACTGCAGAAAATTGTGGCGTCAATCAAAGATTTTGTAGGTGCAGCTGACGAGTGAAGCTTTTTCACGCCAGCCGAAATTATGATCCCAACCTTTGAAACACCGTTAATGTTAGGGCAATGTTTCAAATTTTGAAACGCTCATTCCACAGTGTCCCTTAACTTGAGAGAAAACCCTTGTCTAAGTTGTGATTTAAAATGATGAAAAAAAGGCAGCTTGTCGCGTTGGCCATGTTAGTATCTGTCATAATGACGGCGGCGCCGGCTTCAGCTATACTCTATGGGCAAGGCCAAATTCAAGAGGCTCCCGCGGAAGAGTTGGTTGAAGTTGCTGACAAAGCAGAACAACAAGTGAAAAATCTAATCGATCTGGTTTATGCAAACGAGACGGCTCTGCAAAAGATTGAAGAAGGCGGCCTTCTTGACGAGATAGAAGGTAACGTGACGCTTTATGGTGAAGGCGTGGCAAACTTAACTGCAGCTTATGATTCACTTGAAATATCGGATTATGACGCAGCGGTTGATTACGCGACCGAGGCTCTAGGCGTTTTCAGAGACGTTTACAGCTCCATACATGTCATACTTGAAGCAGTGGGTCTTAAGAAAGGACACTTAGTTGACAATCAAGGACTGCTAGACGCTATGACACGCGAACTGCAAAGAATCGATCAGCTGAGAGATATACTGCCCGAAGATGCACCCGACAATATTAAACAACAACTTGACGACGCCGAAGCTCTGTTAGACATAGACGCAGCCCGAGCTTTGCTCTTGGAAGGCAAAGACACCGAGGTAAGAGCCACCCTACAGGAAGCAGAACAGCTCATATCCCAAGTTTACCAGTACTTGAAAGAACAAGCTGAAGAATCCAACACTTGGAGAATCTTTGGCTACTGCGACAGAGTCCAAGAGAGAATCAGAGAAAGATTCAGAGCTGGAAACCAAGCGGGAATCGACTTCACTCCTGTTCTGGAATCCCTCAGTTACCAAAGTGAAAACCAATTCATGGAAACTCTGCAGAACATGATTCAAACAGCCCAAAGCAACGCAGACAACTTCACGAATGCGCTACAAGACTTAGAAGCCATTGGCAAAATGGTTCAACAGATGGATCAAGCACTTAACCAAGAGATGCAACGGCATCAAGGCGGCAACGGTTCAGGCGGTATGGGTAGCGTTGGACCCGGCGGCGGCAACGGCCCATAAACAAAGCAAAACTCAGCCTTTCTTTTTCTTTTTATTTTTTAAGCTGCACTTGATTCTCAAGTCCAATCCTTTTAACTTCAACAATTTCCAGTCTCTCAAGTCTTCTAACCAGCCTCCACAGGCTTGTTCGCGCCATGTCTGGAAACTTTTCTCTTATCTCAGCTTCAAAGGCCTTGCCGTCTTTTTCAGCTAGGAAAAGTATAACGTCTTTGTCTTCCTGTCTAAGCTGAGGGTTAGCTTTCAGTATTTTATCAACGTCAGGTCCTTTCCTTCGCTTAACAATGATTAACGCGGCGAGGGCAACCGCAGCTATGGCAAACACGGCTGCGATTAAGTATTCGATTGGTATAGGGGCTGAAGGGTTTTCATCGCCACCTAATTCGTCTTGCGGAACCAAGGGCACGATGTAGCTTATCTCCCAGGCACTTGGACGCAAAGACAGAGTTATTCCGGTACCGCTTGTGTCTATCGCGGTTGGCATCTCACTAAGATAGATCACTGTTGAATTTTGCGGCAGAAAAACCGTCAAGTTGTAAGGGTTATCCGCGATCAAGGTCCAAACTTCAGCTTCCTTCTTTGTAAGCGAGACTGTGTCGTATTCAACCAGCACGCGTTCAGCGCCCAAGGTGTAAATCGTTAGGTTACCTCCGACGATTTGGTAGTCCACTGCCATCTGGTTTTCGTCAAGCACAATTAGGTTCTCGATGGATGGAGACATAAGAGGCAGAGTTACTTCAGACGCCAACTCTTCCACAATTAAAGTTTGCGTGATGTGAACCAAGCCGTCTCTGTACACGGTGAGGTTGATGGATTCAACTTCGAACAGGGATTCGGCTGCGGCGGTTGCAGTGGAAAACGCGAATATCGTAAAGATGGATATGGCTGCAAGTAGCACTCTGCGGTCGGAGCGGTTCATGTCACTCATTGCCGAACTATTGTTGTCCAGAATTATAATTTTTATGCATCTAGAGTACAGGATGCGATGCTGCGCAAGAAGCTTGGCGCTGGTGAAACGGGCGTTCCTGATTTTGGAATGTTTTTCTCGCGGTGTCCCTTAAGTTACGCATTAGCGTATATTGTGTCAGGTGATTTAAGATGGTAAAAACAAACTTCGCAAAAAATCAAACAAAAATCGTTGCTTCCGTTATCACGTTGCTGATGGTGATGTACTTTGCACCGCTGTGCTTGGCTTCTGCTGGCGCTGGACAAGGCTCCGACGCTGGCAAAATCGAAGTGCCAGGCGTTCCCGACAACGCTGTGCAGTATAATAAGACTGACGTGACGCCTGTGGCTCAAATGGAGCAGGTTCAAGCAGGAGAACCCGCTCTGTTCTGCTACCGAAACACAACCATGCTAATGAACTGCACCAAAAACTGCGACCTAGTAATTACCGTAGACCCAACAGTTAAGCCCCAACTATTCGGGCTTACAATAGACCCGAACCAGACCATGACGCTAACCATGAACTTAAGCGGCTCACCACTCGAAGGCGCACAAGTCACGCAGCGAACCCTCAACTGTTACTTCGGCATAGAACCCAACGCCACCCTACAACTGAGCGCCCAGTTACGACTGCACATTAACCAAACAGAGCTCAGCCAACAATTGAATAGAGAAGTCAACGCTTCAAGGCTTACTTGGATGTACTGGAACAGAACCCGCGCCCAATGGGAAGCAGTCGAAAGCTACATGGACCAGAACGGTTACTTGGTATGCAACACCGACCACTTCTCAACATGGACTGTCGCGGAAATTTCAGAGTCAACAGAAGCCTCTCCAGAACCAGAAGCAACAACCAATGGCGTGCAAACGGCGTTAATCTACGCTGGGAGTATAGCAGTTGTCGCAGTCGCTCTTGCGGTCGGCATATACGCGAACTCAAAACGCAAAAAATGACCGCCACCCTCTTTTTTTATTTCCTTTTTCTAAAGTCCAGAATCAAGTTCAGCGAAAGCTTCCATTGTCAAAAAAGACAGCCGCAAGGCTCTATATTACATATTCCAGTATGATGGTTATGGCGTAGATTAGTATGGCTAAGTGAAAAAGGGGTAGCGCCTTCATTCCGGAATCCGCGTTTTTTCCCTTCAGTATTATGAAGTTTCCGGCGGATATCAACAGGAGAGCCACTGCAAAACCGGCGATTGCCAATGTTCCGAGCACGTTAAGAAAGATGATTGCGGCTGCGAAATGGATGATGCTGAAGAGAAGTATCCAGTAGGCTGTTCCTTTAAGTCCGTATAGAATGGGGATTGTGTTCATTTCTTTAACTTGGTCATTAGCCACGTCGCTGATGTCGTTAACTCCCAGGTGCGCTAGGGCTAACGGGTAGAAGAAAAAGGCGAAAAGCAGTATGTTGATGCTTGGGCTGCCGAGGCAGAGGTAACCCGCCAGCGGAAAGAGCGTGAAGTCTATCCGTCCGATTAGCTGGGCGAAAGGGAAATTCTGTTTCCGCTTTTTGATTTGGTAGAACGCTTCGAGGCAGTAGCATGATACCATGATGCTGAAGACGTAAATTGACTGGGGAAACGGCAGGGTGAAAATGAGAAGAGTGGTAACGGCTGCGAGCAGGGTAAAGAGTATGTATGCTTTTTGCTGGGATATTAAACCTTGAGGGATGGGTCTTGTCCCGAAGACCCGCCAGTACTTTGTCAGTTTGTCAAATTCTACATCTTTCTTATCCA
>CAZZLA010000011.1:0-14941 GCA_964655035.1 uncultured Candidatus Bathyarchaeia archaeon
GAGGCTGGTGTCAAGCCCGTATCTGCCCGAAGGCGAGGAAATATTTAAAGTAACCGAGAACGGTATAGAGGATGTATCTGAAGAGGAGAAAACAAGCAAGCATCGCGGTCGTTAAGAATGCCTATCTCTCAAGCCTTAGTCACACGGTACTTCCAGCTTATCGTTAAGCGGCAGTTCACAGAAGCAATGCGGGAGCTGGACCGAATCAAGCAGAAGATGCAGAGGACAGAGTGGAACAGAGGCTACTTCCGGGCTTTGTATGGCATGTACCTTTCCCGAAAAACCAACGGCGACGGGTACTCGTTCTTTTCAAAGCTTGACTTAACTGACAGCGCCGCTCTGCATGGGTATAGACGTGAATTTCTGGATCACATGCGCAATGGGCTTCACGGCGACTTTGACCGCGGATACTTCTCAGCATTGGCTGACTGTATGCGCATCTTGACGCGAATGGATATCCAGCCGCCTCAGAGCCGCAAGAGTAAGGAAGCTGAAAAGGAAAAGGTAGAAACTCTGAGGGGCGACAAAAGTCAAGCCACGATGGCGAGTTTCTTTCAGAAAGGGTAACAGGAAATAGTTAGTTAAGCAACTACCGCTGATCCTGTCAGTAAAGAGTAGAATAGTATGAAGAAGAACGCCCACGCGATGAAGTACATGAATATAGCTTGAGTCATGAGTTTTGATTGTTTCTCCACCTGGTTCATGAATTTTGCTTTGATCACGTAGTAGGATAACAAGTAAACCAGCAAGGCTATTGTAATACCATTCACGAAAGTGTACAGGTCAGTTGCGTTTTGCATCGTGGCTACTACGGCGCTGATTGCGGCTGCAACTAAGCTTAAGGCTACTCTTATCCAGTATATCGTCACTACCGGCTTCAATAAACTTCAATCCTCGCAGTCTATATTTTGGACCTACATTAAAAAGTTGCCTATTTAAATCGTTTCTGCTGCTTATCTAAAGCTTAAGTTCATAAACGATAAGAAATCTTCAGCCTCCGACACTTGATGTTTCTTGATTCAAGGCGTTCGCTAAATCACAATTTTTTCTCTGGTCGCGTTCCGCAACTGCCACGATGCAAAAACAGCAATCGCCACCACAAAAATTCCAGATAAAAAACCATAACCGCTGCCTATCACTGCAAGAAAGTTATAGGAAAAGTGAAGTGAAGTGAAGTGAAGTGAAACAGCAGCCATGTAGAAGGGTAAAGGTCGTTTCGTGGCTATGCCGTACGCGGTTATAGATGTGCTTGCGGGATGAAAAAAAAGGCCAGGCAACCTGCTAGCTATGGGCACGCCCAGTGCGGAAACATATGTTAACAGTTCGACTGTGCCGAAGCCTAAACCCACTAATAATGCAAGGTTGAAAATTGATCCTTGGGTTTCGCCGTGGCGATAGAAGAGAGGGTAAGCCTTGGCGAATTCTTCGATGAAAGGTGCAAAAAGCGCGCTTGAGATTAAGGTGATTGGGAATGGATCGAGACCGGTCAGTAAGGTATCTGTGTATTGATAGATGAATAGGGTTAGAGGAACGCTTATTATTGCTCCGCAGGCGAAAAAGAACATTAGTTCGCTTGTGTCTGGTTTATGGAGTTTGATTACTGTTTTGTTTTTTTGCATTGTATTTTCTCGGTTTCTGTTGTTTGTTGTTGGGGCAGAAATAGGTTGCTAGTAGCTATTTGGGTTCAGGGTTAAAAGTTTTGTTGGGTCAGCGTGTAGCTGCTGACTTGTGCATATCATGGATGCTTGGGTATGTTCACTATTCGGATTTAAACATAATGCTTATATTTTCGCTTGAGGGCATAATAATTGGTGATAATATGTCTAAAAACAAACCTATTGTAGTTGGGTTCAACACATACAGGAGGGAAGAAAACCACGCCTAAACAACCCAAAAAATCCCGCAGATCATCAACAGCCGTATTCGGAGTACTGCTCCCAGTACTCGTCACTTTCGTCACCGGAATCCTGTTCTACACCTTCGTCATGGACACATCAACTTCGCCATAGAGACAATCAACACCCAAATAGCCGAATTACTCCTGAATTCATTCTCAATCAACTCCACCCACATAGGTGCGTTCCTGAAAAACGCGGGATCCACCTTAGTTAAGATCACAACCGCCTAAGTCAACGGCCTAGTCATAGCCATAACAAACCTAGTTAAAATAGCCCCAAACGCCATCGTATCCATAATCCTAACAGGAAGCTTCCTGCCTGGAAACACGTACGACGTAAAACTCACCAACATCTTCAACACGGAAGTAACCTTCCAAGCCACCTTCTAACCCCTCTGCTTCGGAAACACCGACTGCGAGTACAAGAAACAACCAGACTTTTATGTAAAAACCACTAAAGAACATGAAACTCGCGCAGCAAGAGGTTCCGCAAATTCACCCCCCATTTTTTTCGAACCAGACCAAATCAGCGCAAAAAGAACTATCCGACTGTGAAAGGGTTATTTTATAGTCCGAACTATTAGATTCCAAACTTGGTGCTGAACCTATTGCGCAAGAAAGAATTCACAAGCTTCGACGTTGCCATCATAGTTCACGAACTGAAAGAAACCATAGCCGACTCCAGAGTCAACAACATCTACCAACTTAACGAGAAAACCATAGTTCTGAAGCTGCACAAAACTGATAAGCCTCCACTGCGGCTTGTCATGGAAGCCGGCACCCGACTGCATTTAACCACCTACGCCTTAAAGCCCCCTAAAGCGCCACCTGCGTTCTGCATGGCATTAAGGAAATACCTGCGCAGCGCCTGGGTAGACAACGTAGAGCAGTACGAGTTTGAACGCGTAGTCGCCATCTACTTCAGAACAAAAATGGGCGTGCTGCGGCTAATTCTGGAGCTTTTCGGCGAAGGCAACATCATCCTCACAGGCGAAAAAGGCGAAATCCTGCAAGCCTTACTCTTTAAGCGTATGCGGGACCGCAACATCGTCCGCAACGAGGTTTACCAGTTTCCACCTTCAAGCGGTAAAAATCCTTTCAACGTGTCAAAAGATGAGCTGAAAGAAGCATTGAACGCGTCTGGCGACGTTGAGGTCGTCAGGGCGATAGCGCGTTTTCTAGGCGTCGGCGGCTTCTACGCGGAGGAAATTCTGCTGAGGGCTAACGTTGAAAAAACCAAGCAGTGCATTACCTTGAGCAGCACTAAAGCAGACGCCATATTCCGCGGTCTCCAAAGTTTGCTTTCTGCAGTTGCCAGCTTCAAAACGGAGCCCCACATAGTTTTGGCTGAAGACGACAGCTTTCAGGATGCCGTGCCCTTCAAGCTCAAACGTTACGACGCCTTGCGGACTCAGCCCTACAAAAGCTTCAACGAAGCAGTGGATGAGCTCTACTTGAGAGCCACAGCCGCCGAGAAAGCCGTTGCCAGCGTCGAAGTTGACAAGATAACGCATGAAGTGGAAAGGCTTAAGCGGGTAATCGCTGAGCAGGAAAAAGCTTTGCGTGAAGATGACGCTAAGGCTGAACGCGCCAGGTGCATAGGCGATGCTATTTACGCGCACTCCAGCGAGGTTCAAACGCTTCTAAACAGGTTCACCGAAGCAAAGAGGGCAGGAAAAGACTGGAACACCCTCATTTCAGAAGCCATGGACAAAGACTCTGGCGCACCGCCCGACGCGTTTGTTGAATCTTTTGACAGACGGAATCTTTTGGTTAACGTTTGCGTGGATAACCTGCGGTTCAGCTTGAACTTACGTAGAACACTGTTTGAAAACGCTGCCGAGTACTACGAACGCGGAAAGAAGGCTAAGCAGAAATCGGCAGGCGCGTTAACAGCCTTAGAAGAGTCCCGCAAAAAGCTAAGCGAAAGCGAGAAGCGCGTACGCGAGGCGGAAGCGCGGAAAACCAAGCCCATGGAAGTCATGAAAGAGCTTGTTAAGCACAAAGTGAAACGCAAAGAATGGTACGAGAAGTTCCGCTGGTTCACATCTTCCGACGGCTTCTTGGTGGTCGCGGGTAAAGATGCTGTCAGCAACGAAGTTCTCGTCAAGAAACACGCGGCGCCTGAGGACCCAGTTTTTCACGCTGACATCATGGGTGCCCCCTTCGTTGTCGTCAAAACCGAAGGCAAAGCGCTCAGCGAACAAGTGCTGCGTGAAGCTGGCGAGTTCGCCGCTGCTTTTTCCAGAGGCTGGCGGGAAGGCGTCGGTTCAGCGGATGTTTACTGGGTTAAACCTGAGCAGCTGAGCAAGAGCGGGCCTTCAGGCGAATACGTGCCTCACGGCGCTTTTGCAGTAATCGGTAAACGGAACTGGATGCGAAGTGTGCCGCTCCAACTGGCGGTCGGCATGGTGGGTGGTGAGAAAGGGCGGTTCATAGGCGGACCCCTAGAAGCCGTAAAGGCGAAAACAAAAGCTTACGTCACCTTAGTCCCGGGGGATGTGGCAGGCAAAAAATTCCTGACCCAAATCTTGCAAGCCTTGATGTTGAAGTTGCCCAAGGAGCAACGTGAAAAAGTTGAAACGTCGTCAATTGAGCAGATCAGAGAGTTTGTTCCCTACACCAAAGGCAGAATAGCTAAGAACGTCTCGTAATGTTCCGTTTATGCGAAGACCATGTCCGCAACGCTGTTTGAAGGCTTCAGGTTTCTTTTATCACTATTGTTTCTGATATGTAGTTGAAGATTCTCTGTCTTCTTTTCGGGTAAAGAATCCAGCCCAACAGGCAATCCAGCGGAAGCAGGAAGGCTTTTCCCACGCTTTCTAAAGCTGCTTTTCCCATTCCAATTTGACTGCCGTCCAAACGGGTAATTTTAAGTCTTATAATCATTTTCCCAAAAGATTGGCCATAAGCGCCGTCCATGAACAACCAGTATAGGAAGTATAAGACGCTGCCTACGTTCAAGTTAAAAAAGGGCAGCCAGCCGGGCCATCCGGACCACCAAGTAACGCCTGCAAGTAAACTGAAAAGCCCAAGTGTTCCCACCACGACTCCTATGATGATTACATCTATCAGCCACGCAATGAAGCGTTCCCCCCAAAGCGCCAATTTGAGTCCAGCGGGCTGGGATGGCGCTGCGGGCGCAGGTGCCGCTTCCATCGTCACAGGGGTTCCGCAAACAGGACAATATTGCGCTCCTTCGGGAAGCTCATTTCCGCATTTCTTGCAATAAGGCATAACACGATCCTCGCTGCGCAAATAAGCCGTAAGAAGTATATTTCCTTTTTCGCCCTTTGGCAAACTTTAAATTCAAAAACCGCATAACCCTGAAATGAGGTTCTGTGCGGAATGACTTATTGCCGTAAATGCGGAGCCAAATTGGACGAGGATGCGAAGTTCTGCCAGGTCTGCGGGGCACCTGTGGTTCCAGTGACCACTGCGGTAAGGCCAGCGGCGCCGAAAGGAAGGAGACCTACCTATCTTTTACCCGTAATTATTCTGATAGCTGTTCTGCTCACGGCGTTAGTTATAAGCGCCTTGCTCTTCTTGCCTTTTTACCCTGTGAATTTCAACCAGACAAACCAAGTCCCCAAGGCTAACGTGAATAACCTGCTTGTGGATTTGCAAGTTGATGTTACCAACGTGAACATTTCATTCAAGAATCTTCCTAATAGCATAGTCATATTGAATGTGACCGCAGACGGCAACGTGGGCATACTTGATGACCCAGACGGCGCGGTAAACGTTACTTTCACCCATCAAACTTCAAATAACTCGGCAGTAGTTATCGCAAGTGTCTCCCGAGTTGGTAGATGGCCGATATCGTACGACTTGAACGTAAACTGCGATGTGTATGTCGATCCGTCAGTAAACTTGAGCCTGAATGTTCGCTCAAGCGTGGGCAACATCGTGATGAACGCTGACACGAAAATGATCTTGCAAAATGTAGATTTAGAGACGACAACAGGAAGCGTGGATGTCAGCCTGTCAAAAAGTGTGGTTGTTGCTAATTCTATCTCACTCATGAGCACAACTGGAACCGTTCAGTTTAACATGAACAACGCGGATGTCTCAAGCAATGTCTCAGCTAACCTCAGGTCAACCACTGGCTTAGTAAACGTTGATTTGGTGGCGACCCAGAATCTTTCGGGAAATGTTACTGTGAACGCTCGAACCACAACGGGCGGCGTTAATTTATCCATGGAAATTGACAACGATGTCGGCGGCCGAATCGAGTCCCACACGGATATTGGAAGAATAACTGTAGATGTGCAGAAATTTTCAGGAAACCAGACGCCCCTTCAATCCAATAACTATCCCGCGGGAAGCAACTTTCTTGTGAACCTGAGAACAACCACGGGCGGAATCAACATATGCGCCGCTTACGGGTCTTCCGCTGTTCTAAGCTAAGC
This sequence comes from uncultured Candidatus Bathyarchaeia archaeon, assembly GCA_964655035.1. Classification (GTDB taxonomy): domain Archaea; phylum Thermoproteota; class Bathyarchaeia; order Bathyarchaeales; family Bathycorpusculaceae; genus SG8-32-3. The sequence goes on from CAZZLA010000011.1 coordinate 6,310, forward strand.
AAATTTGGCTTGAAAAGAACTGTCCGTTTCCTAAATGTTTTAAAACCTCGCCTGCCCCTGTATAGGCGTTGAAGGTGACTGCTTTGACAGAACCCCGAAAATTTACAGCTAAAGAGCTTGAAGAGTACAATGGGAAAAACGGCAAACCCGTTTACATTGCTTACCAAGGCAAAGTCTACGACGCCTCAGATACCGACCTATGGCGCGACGGCGAACACATGGGACTACACGAGGCGGGAAAAGACATCACTGAAGAACTGGAACTCGCGCCTCACAGAGAAGAAGTCTTCGAAAGAGTGAAGCTGGTAGGCGAGTTGGTATAGCCCAGAAGGTTACCTGTAACACGCTATCAACCCTGCGCAGCACCTGCATCGCCGCTTTTGCATCTTCAGCGCTTAGCTTTTTCTGCTTCATCGCGCGCGCGTAGCGTTGCAGAACGTCTTCGTAGAGGATGGTGCGGTAGTTTCCGATGTGCGCACGCTGGTAAGTTGAGGGCCCGCACGTGTACATTTTGACTTGCATGTCTTCAATGGGCGTGAAGGGTTCCCGATTTCGGGTTAAGCTGTTGTACAAGCTGAGCAAGAGATGGGTTACTCCTTTTCGAGTTCCTTCAACACCTTCAGCGCTTCCTCGATGTGCTTTTCGGGTTGGAACTGGGAGGAGAATACGTGGCGGACGATGCCTTTCTTGTCTATTATGTAGGTTACTCTTCCAGGAATTATGCCCATGGTTGAGGTTGCGCCGTAAAGCTTTCTGGCTTCGTTCTTTTCGTCGCTTAACAGTATGAAAGGCAAGCCGTGATGAGTGGCGAAGGACTTGTGCGACTCCACGCTCTGCGCGCTCACGCCTATGACCTCCGCACCTAAGTCTGTGAAGACATCATATTGGTCTCTGAACTCGCAGGCTTCGCGTGTGCAGCCGCGGGTTTCGTCCTTAGGATAAAAGTATAAGACGACTGTTTTTTTGCCGAAGTACTCTGAAAGCGTTACGTTGTCGCCCATTTGTGAGGGAAGCGTAAAATCAGGTGCTTTATCTCCAACTTTAACTGCCACAAAACTTCACCGCCACTCCTAGACGGGGAACCCCTAATATTCTTTTCGCGCTCTGCCCGTTAATCAGGGAAAATCAGCTTATGAGGCGCCTTTGCCTCTTCTACTGACGGAGTTGACGGCTTTTGTCTGAAGAAACATTGGATGCGGCGGGTCACAAATGCCGAGCAGTCTACAACCTCGCTTCTGACGTTCCAGTCGTGTTCTTGCACGGATTCTCCTACACGAGCGGCGTGTGGCAACGCACAAGCGCCGTCGAACTGTTGACCTCTAAAAGCTTGCCGTTCATGGCTTTGGACATGCCCTACGGGTTGAAAAGCGAATGCAGACCAAAAACCCATGAAACCAAAACAAACGTCAACGTCGTCCATGAAGCCATAGAGAGCGTTTTCGGCTCCGCAGTGCCAATGCTTGTTGGCGCCAGCATAGGCGGAAACGTGGATTTAAACTATGCGGCGCGGTTTCCAGTCAAAGGCTTGCTGCTGGTCGCGCCAGCCAGAGCGCTTGAAAAAAGCCTGTCTTATGCTTATGGCGAGTTCAGGTTTCTTGTTCGGATAATCTGGAGTTCCGAGGACAATATAATCTCAGGCGAGGACATGCGCACGCTGGCTGGGTTGCTGCCTGACGCGAAGCTTGTTGTTTATGAGGGTACTGGGCACTCTGCTTATCTGGCGCAGCCTGACAGGTTCAAGCGGGACCTGCTGGAGCTTTACGCGTTGGCGGAACAATAAGTGTTAAGGGCTTTGCGGCGACCGTGTAAAAGTTGCTTCCCGCATCCTTGACGCTTTTCACAGTGAAGTCCGCCTGCTCAATAAGCGCTTGAGCTTGTTCCTCGCTGAACCTGATTTGCAGTGGAGGTCCGAACGCTGTGCGCTTTTTCTTCCAGTCCAAGTTAATCAGCGTTCCGTTGGGCTTAATCATTCGTTTGGCGTTGCTAAGCACTTTCGCTGGGTCTAGGAAGTCGTGAAGTACTATGCTGAAAAATACCATGTCGGCACACTCGTCGCAGAAAACCGTTTCTTCCGCCTCTCCCGCCTGGGCAACGATGTTTTTCAAGCCTTTCTCAGCGGCTTTGCGTTTCACGGTTTCAACTGCTTCGGCGCTCGCGTCCACGGCGTAGACCTTGCCGTTTTCGCCTACTTGTTCTGCGGCGGGTATGGTGAAGAAGCCGTATCCGCAGCCTATGTCCATGAAAACCATGCCGGGGCGCACTCCAATGTCTTTCAGGGTGGTTTCTGGGTTATGCCACTTTCGTCTTAAGGCGTCTTCGCCGGGGAAACTGTAGTGCCTCAATTTTACTCAGCTTCGTCAGGGTTGAAGTAAGTTTCTGATTTGTTTTTCGTGGGTCTGGCGGGTGGTTAGCGGGTAGATTTCTCTTTCGCTATAGAAGAACAGGGGATCTTCGCCTATGAGTTTTGACAGGGGTTCGTCTGAGTCTACATTGACTGTGAGCATACTGCCCTGTTGACCAATGAGGTGGTAGTCTGCTTCAACCGTTTTCTCTTTCTCAAGTTTTTCGAAGTATTTGAACTGTAACGGAAGCAGCTTCGACCATTTTTCTAGGGGTACCTCTCGCTTGACTTTTTGGACTATTAAAAACTTCATAAGAATCAACTATGAAACTCGTGGTTGAGAGTATAAACATTTCTGAAACGGCTTTGCCTTTTGAAAAATTGAAAACCGTAAAATAGAAAATGAAGGTTGAGCGACGTTTACACGCTTACTTTTTCTCTTCTTCGGCGCGCTTCATCATCTCCGGCATCTTCCAATGCATCTTGGAGATTCCTTCCTTCATAACGCCCATGAGCTCCTCGTTGATTTCTACTTCAAGCGTGACTTTTAGCTTGCCTTTTTTCTCTTCAGACATTGACCCACCTCCTTGCGCCTTTTAGCTGGTTAGGCAACAGGTCATCAAGAAAGTACTGAGCTTGCTTCTCGCTTAAATCAAAAGCAATCTCAATTCGGTAGTGAAATTTGCCCAGTCGCTGGGTTCGGCTCTTGTAATCGGAGATCAGCCCTTCATTTTTAAGCTCGTTCAGCCTTCGACCCAGATAGAAGGAAATGGCGGTTGGAGCTAAAGGCTCAAAAGCGAAAGCGACTCTCAATAGAAGACCGGTGAGTTTTTCGCGAACCGAACTGGACACGCCCTTTTTCCCTCCTATTTCCTTTTGACCTGAGATACCTAACGTGATGTTTTAAATATAAAGAAGCGGTTTCTTTAAAATTGTTTGACTGTAGTACCCCAATCACAAGGCTGAAAACAGATGGCGCTTGACGAGCTTAATGAGCAGATACGAAAATGCCGAAAATGCAGACTGTGGAAGGACGCCGAAAACGCGGTTCCCGGAGAAGGACCGCCTAACGCCAAGGTGATGCTGGTGGGCCAGAACCCCGGCGCAGAAGAAGACAAAACAGGCAAGCCCTTTGTTGGAAGGGCTGGGAAATTCCTGAATAAAGTGTTAGCCGAAAACGGCTTCAACCGCGAAGAACTGTTCATAACCAACCTTGTTAAGCACACGTCGCCTAAGAACAGGAAGCCATTACACGACGAGATAGCGGCTTGCGCACCCTACTTGGAGGAGCAAATTAAGGCGATTAAGCCTAAGCTTGTCGTGCTCATGGGCGCTGTGGCGCGGCAGGCTCCGCGGGTTGAAGGCGCAGAATACGTGGAGACAATTCATCCTTCGGCTGCGATGCGTTTTACGAAAATGAGAAAAAGGTTTGAGGAAGACTTCAACGCTTTAAAGAAACGGCTGTGACCTCTTTACCATTTTTGGGCGTATCTCCAACCGCCCTCGAAAGTGCCCGCTAAGCATTTAACGCATTTGCCGTACTCCATGGTTGAAACGCCCAGAATTTTGTCGTTTACCCATGCGATGTTGAAGACTGAGCGTGTGAAGGTGATTGAGCCCGAGTTTGCTTCTTCGCCTTTGTAGTCCACGTAAATCCACGCTTTCGTTGTAGCTGTCGGTGCCAACTGCTTCAGCTCTTCAGTGGGTGTCTCGTTCACAGGCAGAATTATTATCAGGTCCTTGTCCTTAAGGAGCGGCTTCAGCTCCTCCAGCAGGCTCATCTGGATGTTGCTGATTCTGATTCTCCGTGACTTCTGAATCATCCGCTTTATCTCAGCTATGCCTTCTTCAACGGTGGCGAAAGTGGTGCCAATTTTCATCTCGTACTTTCCATCAACTATTGGCATCTTTCTTCGTCACCTCAGTTTTGGTTCGCAGAGTCCCAGCTTAGATTGCTCCATTCTGAGAAGCATCTGGAGCACTCGTCGTAGAGCATTTCGTCCACGATGTATTTGTGGTCAACTGGGTCTTGAAACGCCGTGAAGGTTCTGCCCTCGTCAAGTATCACAGACATTGAGGTAACTTCCCTGTTTCGTATGATGGTTAAGATTTCTATTTCAGCCTGTTTAAGCTCTACATGTTGCATGGAGATTGGTTTGGCTTCGTCTGGAAACAGGAGCACTTTAACTGCGGCGTCTGGTCTGAAGGCGTCGCTAACTTTTTGCACGAAGCTGGCGGTGGCGTTGTTGGTTTCCACGGTTTTGGCTTTACTGATTTCCTGTTTAAGCTCCTTTAAGCCTATGTCGAATTTTTTTATCACGAATTTTTCTTTCACTTCATTCACATCTTTTTTAAGCGTCGTTTGGGCGGACTGCAGAGACGTTTCAAGGTCTCCTTTGACCTTCTCAAAAACTTTCAGCGGCTCAACAGCTTTGAAAAGCAGCGGCACTCCCGAATACACGTGAACCCAACCCTTATGCTTCAGGGTTTCCAGCACCGAGTAAATCTTGGTTCGGGGGACACCAGACTTCTCAGATACCTTTGTGGCTGTGCTCAGATGCATGCTCAACAGCGCCACGTAGGCTTTTGCCTCGTACTGAGTCAGCCCTACGCGCTGCAGCTTTTCAACGACGCTTTCCATGGCGCATCCAGTGCCACAGTGCCTTGGAAAAAATAAATAGTTACTATAACCTTCACGGGTTACTGCATGCGGTCTTTCTGCTCGGTGCCTGATTGGGGTAAACGTAATTTCCCACCACTTATTGGTGCGGAAGTCTAAACGCTTTTAAGCTTAACCATAGAACGATTATAGTAGTTATGGAAAAGTTGGAGTTGGAGGAAATTCGAAATGCCACGAGCGTTTGTTTTGTTTAATGTTGGAGCAGGCTCAGAAGACCAAGTGTTAAAAGACGCGAAAGCCATCGGCGGAGTGCAGGAAGCCTACGTTTCCTACGGCGTGTACGATTTGGTACTTAGGGTTAAAGCTGATTCCATGGAACAACTTAAGGAACTTGTGACTCATCGCCTTAGAACAATCAAAAATGTAAGGTCCACACTTACATTAATACTGACTGAGGAATAGCTGGGCCACACGCTTCACCAAAGAGCAGCAGACACATTACGGTTACACGGTTTTACCCATCTTGAAAGTTTAGCCGCAGTTTCCCAACGATAGCAGCTTAAGGCGAAATTATTTAAATCTGTGAATCTCGTAACCCCTTTAAAAGATAGGATAATTCATAATCGTTACGGAGTGTCTGAAAAGCTTGAAGCGGTTTCCAGCAGAAGAGTACGCGCTTCCTTTCTTTAAGGAACAGGGGTTCGTGAGAAAATGCTGTCCAACTTGTGGAGAATACTTCTGGACCCAAAACGTGAAGCAGGAAAGCTGCGGAGAATCCACCTCGGACGGATGCACATGCTACACTTTTCTGAAGAATCCACCGACACGAAACCGCTACAGCTTGCCTGAGATGCGTGAAACTTTTCTCTCATTCTTTGAAAAGCACGGGCATAAACAAATAAAGCCTTATCCGGTTGTAGCCAGATGGAGAAGCGACATCTACCTAACTCACGCGAGCATAATTGACTTCCAACCTTACGTTACCGAAGGCATTGCGCCGCCACCAGCCAACCCGCTTGTTATAGCGCAACCGTGCATTCGCCTTGTGGACATAGCGAATACGGGACCGACTTTTGGGAGGCACTTGACGATTTTTGAGATGGGTGGGCACCACGCTTTTAATTATCCTGATAAGGAAGTTTATTGGAAAGATCAGACCGTGCGTTACCATCATGAGTTCGTTACTGACGTGTTGGGGGTGAAGTCTGATGAGGTTACGTACAAGGAGGATGTTTGGGTTGGCGGTGGAAATGCTGGTCCAGATGTTGAGTGCATAGTTGGCGGTTTGGAGGTTGCCACACTTGTTTTTATGCAGTATAAAGTTGTCAACGGCGAGTTCATCAAGTTGCCCATACGCACGGTGGATACGGGTTACGGTTTAGACCGTTTCGCTTGGCTTTCTCAAGGTGTGCCAAGCTGTTTTCACGCGGTTTACAGCGGGTTGCTTGACAAGGTTTTCGCGATGGCAGGGTTAAAGGTGGATAATGAGCTGCTGTTTTCCGTGGCGAAGTATTCTGGTTTGGTGAGTGTGGATAAAAACGCGAAAAGGCTGAACGCGAGGCGAAAAGTAGCCAAGCTAGTGGGCAGAGACGTGGATGAGCTGGACAGGGTGCTTATACCTGTTGAGAACGCGTTCGCGGTGGCAGACCACACGAAATGCTTGAGCTTCATGCTTTCTGAGGGCATTGTGCCTTCAAACATTCATGAAGGGTACTTGGCGAGGCTTCTGTTCCGCAGAGTCTACCGCTTGCTAAGAAGCCTGAACATTGATGTTGAAAGGCTCTATGACATAGTGGACATGCAAGTCAACCTGTGGTCAAGGGATTACCCACACATCAAAACCATGCGAAACGAGATTGTGCAAATGCTCAAGGTTGAAGAAGAAAAGTTTGAGGACACGCTGAAAAGAGGCGAAGGCATGGTGAAGCGAATTGCCTCTGAACTTAAAGCGAAAAAAGTCACTTGCTTGCCCGAATCGACCTTGTCTGAGCTGTATGATTCTCATGGCCTTCCACCCGAAATCGTCAAGGAAGCGGCTGAAGCAGAAGGCGTCAAGGTGGAAGTTCCCGAAGACTTCTATGCGCTTATAGCTAACAGGCATATGCAAGCGGATAAGCCTGTTGAGGAAGAAGGAAAAGCTGAAGCGGCGTTGGAGTCTGCCGTTGCAGGCCTGTCGCCAACCGAGCAGATGTACTATGCTGACGCTTACGTTAAGGAGTTTGACGCCAAGGTCCTCAAAGTAATAAAAGGCAAATACATTGTCTTGGATCGAACGTTCTTTTATCCTGAAGGAGGTGGACAGCCCTCAGATAACGGCTTCTTACTGTTCGATAATGCCAAAGTGGAAGTTGTCCATGTTCAGAAGGTGGGCAGGGTCATAGTGCACGAAAGTAACGCTCAGGTTGCGCTTAAGGAAGGCACAGTTGTCAAAGGCGTTCTTGACTGGGACAAGCGTTATGCTCTTATGAAGGCGCATTCGGCTACGCACTTGGTTAATGGTGCGGCTAGGCGTGTTTTGGGTGAGCATGTGTGGCAGCATGGCACGCGGAAAGGCGTGGAAACCACGAGGCTGGATATTTCGCATTATCGCAGGTTGACGCCTGAAGAGATACACAAGATTGAGACGTTGGCGAACCAGGCGGTTTTGACGGATATGCCAGTTACGACGGCGTGGATGCCGCGGAATGAGGCGGAATCGCGGTATGGTTTTAGGCTGTATCAGGGTGGTGCGGTTCCGGGAAAGGATATTCGTGTGGTGAAAACGGGCGATTGGGATGTTGAGGCTTGTGCGGGAACGCATTTGAAGCGAACGGGCGAGATAGGTTTTCTTAAGATCGTTTATTCGGAGCGTATTCAGGACGGTGTTGAAAGGCTGGGGTACGCGGTTGGGCTTTATGCGTTGAAGGCTGTGCAGCGGCAGGAGCAGTTGTTGTGGAGTGTTTCGGAGACTTTGAGTGCGCCTGTGGAGAAGCTAGATAAGACTGCTGAGAAACTTGTGAAGGAGCTGAAGGAAGCAAACTCGGAAAAGCGCAAACTGGTCAAAGAGTTGGCTGCCAAAGAAAGTGGAGTTGGCGTGGCTGATGTGTCGGGAGTGGCACAGGAAATCGGCGGAGTAACGCTGGTGAAGCGTGACTTCCAAGGAGAAAGCAACGCTAACCGCATGGTGCAAACCGCAAACGAAATGATAAAGCGGAACGAGGCAACGGTTACGCTGTTCTACGGAACGGATGGAAAGAAGGCCAGAGTGCTTGTGATGGCTGGGCAATCAGCGGTGAAAAAAGGCGCCAATGCGGGTGAAATAGTGCGTGGGGTTTCGCCTATTATCGGTGGTGGAGGCGGGGGAAAACCAAATTTTGCCCAGGGCGGCGGAACCCAAATTGAGAAGCTGGAAGACGCGGTTAAGGCAGCCGAAGAATTAATCAAGAAACAACTGAAACGCTAAAACGTCTCTAGCACTTGTGGCAGTCTATAGCCCTCTTAGGGCTTAGTAATTTCTCAGGTGTTGTTGGTTCTTCTTTCATTCGTTCTCTCTCCTTAAAATGGACATATCTTTCTCATTTCGATATTTAATTCTTTGAAGGCTCATTTTTTCTTGTTTCATTTTTCTTCATTCCTTGTTGGGATTGATATGCGTCCCTTCTCGTGTGCCTGTTCCGAGAGAGTAAACTTTT
>CAZZLA010000012.1:0-8744 GCA_964655035.1 uncultured Candidatus Bathyarchaeia archaeon
CGCTTTAATTTCATAAACAGCCTATATTCTGTGGAGGAGCCGAATGCATAAAAGTGCTATTTTGCTGTTTGTCCTCGCCTTGCTTACTACGTCATGTTTTACCGGAGCTATACCTGTTCTGTCCTATGCTACTGTGGAAGAAAACTCGTGGACAACCAAAACTTCCGCGCCGTTAGCGGGCAACTATGAAGCCGCTGTTGTAAATGGCAAAATATACGTTTTTAGAGGCGGCGCCAATTACGAGTACGACCCAGCCACAGACAATTGGACAACAAAAGCACCCATGCCATCAACATCATGGGCTGAGGCTGCGGTGGTGATAAACGACAAGATATACGTTTTAGCGAATTCTGTTCCATACGAGTACGACCCAGAAACTGACACGTGGAAAACTGGACAGCCCATGCCTACCGCAAGAAGTCAGATTAGGGCGGAAGCTGTCAACGGAAAAATCTACGTTATCTCAGGCAGAACAGGCGACCAATACACCACAGTAAAAACAAATGAAGCTTACGATCCAGAAACTGACTCGTGGGAAACAAAAGCGGAAATACCCTATCACGTCGCAAGCGGTGGATCCACAGTGCTTGACGACAAAATATACGTTATAGGCGGGCAAAACGAATTTCACGATCCTATGAATCCGGGTTTTGTCCAAATATATGATCCTGTAGTTGACGCTTGGAAGCAAGGAACACCTCATCCGAATCCCGCATGGATAGAAGAAGAGGTAGCTGCAACAACAGGTCTTCACGCCCCGAAAAGAATCTACGTTATGGGCGGAATCGAAGGCATCGGAATGGCAACAGACGCTAATTATGTTTATGACCCTGAACTTGACGTTTGGAACTCTAGCTCTTCGATGCCGTTCCCCAGGTCTGGGTTTGCCCTTGCCACCGTGAATGATGTGCTATATGCAATCGGAGGCTTCAACGGATGGATGACCAGCTATTCAGATAATCAGCAATATATTCCGTTTGGGTATGGTACTATACCTTTGATCTCTTCGCCAGAGAATAATGGGAACTACACGTCGAGCAGCGTGTCTTTAATTTTTGAACTTAGTGTGCAGACTTTGTATTTGAGCTATAGTTTGGATGGAGGCGCAGAAGTGCCCTTGTTAGGCAACACTTCGCTCAGTGGATTAGTCAACGGGGATCACGCATTAACAATTTACGCTATGGACGAGAAAGGAAATACCAGTACGCTGCAAACAATCAGCTTCAGGGTAGATAGTAGCTTAACAACAATATTGGTCATAGCTGCCATTGTAACAGTAGTAGTTGTTGGCGCTGGTCTGCTTGTTTACTTCAAGAAACGTAAACGCTGAGTCGGCAACCGCCGTTAGAGAACTGATTCGTGCACTTCCACATGGTAAATTGGGAGTGTTTTCGTAACCGATAAGGCATAACTGTTCATGATGCAACATTTACCTCTAAAAAAGCTCGTTAATGCAGCGTGAAACTGAGAATTCAACAAAGTTATATAGCGCCGTCAATTATACTACTTCATAGCCCTATAAGGCTACGATTAAACAACACATAGGAAAAAACCGACAATGACGACAAAAAACCCGCCTTACAAAATTGTTGTAAAACAACGATTAAATCCACGTGCTTATATATACTAAACTGCATGGAATTCCGCAGAGCGCACGCTATCCCAGATCGCTTGATGCCTGATTTCATGAAAAACAAAAACCCTTTTAGAACTGCGACATAGTAACCTCCTTCCCTTCTAGCTTTAGTTGCGCCCTTAACGTGAGGAGGCATTTTGCGTTCAGCACCATTCACTTCATTTTCTGCTAAAATAATAATTTCGACATAGTTTTTGTCTTTAACTGCGTCAACAAAGTTCTCGATTCTATAGGAAGGCGAAATCATATAATCTCTTCCTTAATATTACATTTAAACAAACACAAAGATTACTGAAAAAGGTGCTATAAAATACGAATAAGCATTATTGCCTTTTTTAGCTAACCACCAGAGAATTAGGTATGGAAGGAAAAATCTTGAACCCAACCATTTTAAAAAATATGGCAAAGAATTGCTTTTAAAAATTGTGAATTCAAGCGACTTTTGCGGGTTACTTAGAAAATCCATGGGTGTTTGCGGAGGATGACTTCACTTACTGCGTGTGGGGGGATTACGCCTTCTTCGCAGATTACGCCGTGGATGAAGTCTCGTCTGGTAACGTCAAACGCGGGGTTGCGAATTTCCAGTTTTTCTGGTGCGTCTTTCCACACTTCTTTTGGGCTTCGTTCTTCTATTTGTAAGTATTCTCCGCAGACTGTGGCTGGGTCGAACTTCAAAAGCTCGGCTACAACGTAGAACGGTTTTCTTGCTTCGTGTGCTAAGAGCGCGATGGTGCCTGTGCCTATCTTGTTGATGACGTTTCCCTCCGAGGTTATGGCGTCGGCGCCCACAATCACGATGTCCGCGTTGCGCATGAAGGAGCGCGCTGCTGAATCCACGATAAACGTTGTTTTTACGCCGAGCGCGAGCATTTCTTTGGCAGTGATTCTGCCTTGGAAGACAGGTCGGGTTTCCGTGCAGACCACTTCGAAGGTTTTGCCTTCTTCTTTTGCTTTGCGGTGGATGAGTGGCAGTGAGTGAAAACCACCATGTTATTGCGTATACGTTTGGCGCCTATTTCGGCGATGAGTTCTTTCGAGGTTTCAAGGTTTTTTAGAAACTGGTTTGAACTTGAGGCTACTATTTTGGCGAGGGCGTCTCCGTTTTCTTTGCCGCTGTTTTCCACTTGGCTGATTATCCATCTGACCGCGTTCCGCATGAGCGGCTCTGTTGCCCTTGAAGCGAAAAGTGTGGCTTGTGTGTCCTTAAGCTCCTTCATGAACTGTTTCCGCGTCTTGGCGCTTGTTTCCTCCGCCAAGGCTTCGAGGGCTTTTATGGCGGCTATGGCGACGTTTCTTGCGCCTTGCACCTCAAGCTTCCTAATTCTCTCGGCGGTAACGCGAACTGCTTGTGCCACGGCACTTCACCTTTTTCCAGTTATACACGGCGAAGCATATAAGGCGATTCAAACAAGTGCTAAGTGAAACCCAATGATGCCCGATGAAGACGTGCTCAACAGCATATTGCAGCCGATAATTGACCCTTGGTATGAGTCACTGGAAAACCCGCAGAAAGCGCAAGAGCAGGTTCTCGGCGAGTTACTTAAGAAATACGCAGAGACAGATTACGGAAAAAGCCATAACGCTTCTGAAATCAAGGGAATAGCTGACTACCAAAAAAGCTTCCCAAAAATTGACTATGAGGGGCTGCTGCCTTATTTTGCGCAGGTGAAAGATGGAGATTACAAGGCGATTCTGCCCGAACCGCCGGAGTGCTGGGTGATGACGCGAGGCTCAACTGGACGCGCAAAAGTCCTGCCCGCAACCCAGGCGCATCTTAAGCAGATTTTCACGTGCGGAGCAAGAGCCCTGATAAACTACGCGCTTAGAAAAAAAAGCTTTGAAGTCTTCACGGGCGACATATTGAACCTGAATTTTCCCAGTAGCGTCCACACTATGACCTCAGACGGGCGCGAAGTCACTTACGGCTACAGTTCTGGAACCTACGCTAGGCTTAACCCCATGTTTGACCGCGTCAGCCTGATACCCCGCCAAGAAGCCATAGACACGCTTGGCTCAGGAATCGGCAGAGCAGATTGGGAGAAACGGTTCGAACTGGTCTACCAACAAGCGCTTGACAAGAACGTCACCGCCACCATGGGCGTCACCCCCGTAATCCTCGCCTTCGCAAGGTACATCCAACGCAAGCACGGCAAGAAACCAGCAGACCTGTGGAAGTTCCAAGCGTTATTCTGCACGAGCGTGCGCAAGATACAGTTCAAGTACGCACCCGTCTTCAGAAAGTACTTTGGACCCGCACCGGTTGTGGAGATGTACACGGCGACGGAGGGAGTTTTCGCCCAGCAGCTGGATGACTTGCCTTATGTTACGCCTAACTACGACGCGTACTTCTTTGAGGTATACACGAGGCGTGGCGTGAAAATGCTGCATGAACTTGAGCGGGGCGAGTGGGGAAGTCTGTTAATCTCTTCCTGCATGTTTTCCCGTTACGAAATTGGCGACATGATAGAAGCGGCTGGAAAAAACTATTACCGTGTCTTCGGGAGAAGAAACGTGTTAACGCTTCTGGAGCACAGACTGTACAGGCTGTTTTTGGGCTGGCTCCTCTAAGGCGATGGATGACGCCTTCGCGCCATGATAGTTAAGTACACGGCAGCAATGATGATTATGACGCCTATGACCAGCAGCACCAAAGCCCCAGCTATCGCGGAATTAATAATGTTAGCGAACTGGAGTAACGCAAAGAAACCGATCAGTATAAGGATTAAGCCGCCGACCAACCAGCCTACAAAGCCGTACTCGCCTTTCTCATGCTTTTCACCCTTTTCAGGCTCCTGCTTCTCATGTTTTTCCTGCTTCTCACCCTTCTCAGCTTTTTCACCCCTCTGCGGAGCGGCTGGTGTCGGAGCTGCCTGAACTGGCGCTTCCATCTTTAACGGTGCCCCGCAGCGTGGACAGAAAGTCATGTTTTCTTCAACTTTGTTACCGCATTTTGGACAATACGCCATAAACCTCACCCTCTCTAATCTTGTATTATAGCGTAAGTATTTAAAACATGCACCTCCCCGTTGCTAAAAAGGAAAGCTATATGTGCGTCAGCCACGAATAATCGAAGCGGGGAGAGAAGAAATTGAGCAAGAATCTGAATGCACAAGTCAGTGGGTACAAGGCTCAAGAGCGTATATTCTCTGTTATCTCTGCAGGTGCCTTTTTCATCTTGGTGGGAATAATTTACGTCATTCATCTTCCCGCCAGCCTTTGGGATGCGATAGTTTCATTCTTCGGAAGCTTCACCCTTGCCCAAGTCCCTTCAACAGGAATATACTTGCCGGCACCGATTAGTCCATGGTCGCATGCGCTGCTGTACGGCGCTATCTTCCAGTTCTGCATAGGCATAGGCATCTTACAAATCATAATGCTGGTGCTAAGATATACGTTGCAGTCACCCATAAGCAAAACCGCGGAGACCATAGGCAACCTTGTTTTCTGGTTTGGAACCGCTTACCTGATAACAGCGTATCTTAACAGCACAACCGACATGAGCAAGTGGTTCGTATTCTGGGCAGGACTACTGATGATCCTAGGCTTATCATTCATCGCCAGAGCATTCGTACTCTTAGCTAAAAAATGGCTGAGCCGTTAAACTACCGCATTTTCAAGTGCCACCAAAGAGACAGTATCTGCCAACCCATACTAAGAGAGTCCTGAAGAAGCCTCACTTTCGTTTCACGCCCCCCCTTCCAAGACACCGGAATCTCCTTTACCTTGTAGCCCCTGCGATAACCCCTAACGAGAACCTCGGTGTCCCAAAACCAGTGGTTAGCCCTCACCTCATCAAGCAGAACCATGAGCGCCTCCCTTCGGAAAGCCTTGAACCCGCACTGATGATCCTTAACCTTCGAACCTAACAGCTCTCGAACCATAAAATTGTAAGTTTTAGACGCCACGTTCCTTGTTCTGCTTCTTTTAACGTTGCTTTCAGGAAGCAGCCGGGACCCAGTGGCAAAATCGTACCCCTCAGAATCAACCGCCTCAACCATGGCTTTCAGATGTTCCAAGTTTGTGGCAAGATCCAAGTCCATGTAAACAAGAACCTCACCGCTGCTCTGCTTGAAAGCGTTTTTGAGGGCGGCTCCTCTTCCGAGGCGTTTTTCTCCGTGAAGGTGCTTTACGAAAGGGTACTTCTCGGCAAGCTCCGCCGCAATCCTGTCGGTTGCATCGGTGCTTCCGTCCTCAGCGATTATAACCTCGTAGGAACGCGTGAATTCATCAAGGGCATGGGTGACTTTTTCCACGGCAGGCTCTAACTTGGCTGCTTCGTTGTAGGCTGGAAAAACCACTGAGACTTTTACTGAAGCCTTCGTTTCTGTGGGCGCGTTCATTCTCAGAAGGTCCATCCGTTAAGCCACTTCAAGCTGTCTATAAACGCGTTGGACGCGGGCGCACCAGAAATGACCGGGTAAAACAACGCGAACAGAGCCACGACGCCTGCGAAATAGGCTAAGGCAGCCAGCTTTGGCCACTTGCTGCTCCAGTACTTGCTGATAAAATACGCTGTCGCCAAGCTGAGAAACGGCACGTTAAGGTAAAAGTGGTAGATGAATGTGACCCGTGAAATGAGCATGTAGGGAATCCACTGGAAAAAGAAAAATGTGATGATAAAAACGGCGGGCAAGCCGACGTTTTGGATAAGCCGCTTACCAGCCGACGCGACGATTTTGACAAGTGCAAAAACCGAGATGCCAATTAGGCAGGCGAAGCCAACCCACCAAACCAAGGGGTTGCCCATAAGCGTAATGGTAGACGTGACGTTGTTAGGCAAATATGATACGTAAAGCCATAACGGTTTCAACATAAGAGGCCACGTCCACCATGGAGACGAAAACGGGTGAGTAGCCGTCAAAGTCGCATGATAATTGTACATTGACCCCTGAAGGCTTATAACACCAGCCAGCGTGCGGCCTGCAATCATGTCTGGAATGTACGTCAAAAAGTAAACAAGCACCGATAGCAGCAAAAACCCAAGAACCACCGCGAACGGGCGATCAGTGAACGCATAAACTTTGTCCGCTAAGCCTTTTTTCAGTTTTGAAACCTCCTTAAGCCTGAGCGCGGCCAGAAGGACCAACTGCCCTGCAAAACCGTATAACACAAACCACTTGGTTGAAAAGCCAAGCGCGAAAAACAGAACCGCCAAGAATAGGGGAAGAACTGGAGTTTTCCACCCGTCCTTAAGGACTTTCTTGAGGTAAATCAAGAAGAAAAGCTGCGACGCCAGCGAAAAGAAGACCACGTACGTGTCAACAGTTGAAATTCGCGCCATGGTGAAATGCATGCAATCGAAAGCTAACAGGAATGCTGAGGCGAAGCCGCCTATCCATGTTCCATGCAGCTTCTTGCCCAGACCGTAAATCAGCGGTATCATCAACGTGGCGAAGATGACGCCCATTATTCGCCATCCAAACGGGTTGAAGCCGAAAACTGAGATTCCATAGGCGATAATCAATTTTCCGAGAGGCGGGTGAGTCCACTCGTAAGGCACCTGAAGGTTAAGGTACTGCTCGGCGCTTCTAACGTAGTATATCTCGTCGAAATAAGTTCCACCCATGTACGTAGGCGGAAGCTCAACGAGGGTCTGTTCGTCAACCAGGTACGACAAGCTCGGGTCAGAAGCGCCTTCACCATTAACCGCGGCAATCGCAATTCTCTGGCCGCCTAAACTTAGCACGGCGACCTCCGCAGACTCAATGGAAGATTCTGGCTGAACCTCAAATTGCACGTACTGCGTTAAGGTGTCTACGTTGATTTCGCTCCAGCTGTAGTAGCTGAATGGTATGTTTGCGCTTCTTGCGCCTTCGCTCCAGCTTCCAGGCGAACCCGTGGAAAACTGAACGTCAGCCGCGCCGTTCTTAACCAAGAAGTAAACGGCGCCGACGTTCGCGGGCTCGCCGAGGTCAATGTAGAACGTTTTGTCCTCGCTTGTTTGCCAAGTGGTAACAGGCGTCTGTGCCAGACCAAGGTTCCAGACGGCGAGTGAGAAGAAAACGATTGAAAGCACAACGATGGTTAACCAATCTTTTTTATTGAGGTTTAATCCGATTTTCATTCTCCTCTGCCTCTGTGTTGGTGCTGTTGCCTATTTTGAGGGGGCTTATTCTGAACCAGAACCGTCCCTTTAGCTCGTCCCCCATTAAGAATAAAACGTATAGGAACGCTATTAAATTAATCAAGCTTACCACCAAAACCACTGGGTCGCCGGTGAGATTCGGGCCATATGTGTAACCCGCATTAGCATAAGCGTTAAGCCAATACAAAACGTATGATATGTTAACAAGCAGGGTCGATGTCAAAACCACGTATAACGGGCGTATTTTTTTGAGGAACAGAAACATCAAGGTCAGCATGCTTATGGCTGGGAACAGATATCGTTCGTGAATTCTTGTTGGAAGCATGAAGAAACCGAAGAAAAGAACGAACGCCGAAAAGAAAACCAGCAGCTCTCCCGAGGCGCCGAAGCGCTTATGCAAGAGGTACAATGCAAAGGTGGCTAAAGCTCCAAACAAAACCCATCCTAGCACGAAAGTAACCATTGTATCCGGAATCCACAAACCGCCAAGCCCCCAAGTGTTAAACGCGTTTACCGAAGTGTATGCGTACTCGTTGTAACCAAAGAAGTAATTTTCCGCGAGAAACGTGACGGGGTTACTCCAATCGAAAGGAAGGATAGCAACGAAGACCGTTGCAGCACCCGCCACCAGCGAAGTTGCTAATCGTCGCCATCCGCCTTTTCTAAGTATCAAATAGGCAATTAAAGGAAGCATGGCTATAGCCTGAGGCTTGGTTAGAACACCAACCGCATAAGTTACCGCCGAGAGTTCAGGCTTAGATGCAAGAGCCAGCATAAGAGAGAGAACGAGGAAAAACGTGTAAATCGCGTCAAATTGACCCCACACTGCCGAGTTATAGATAACTGCTGGGTTGAAGACGTAAAGAGCAACTGCCATAGCTGCCATCTTGAAATTCAACCTTGACCTGATGAAGACAAAAATCAGAAATCCCATTGCAGCGTCGAAAATCGCGGGAACCAACTTGACTGCGTACGCTATCTGCGGTGTTCCAAAGAGTGAAAAAGCTTTAGCCAGCGAACCGA
>CAZZLA010000012.1:8754-14639 GCA_964655035.1 uncultured Candidatus Bathyarchaeia archaeon
AACCCCAGAAGAGGTACACGTTGAAAGGTGGATAGTCACACCTTGTCAGACTGTAAAAGGACCTAAGCCCATTGTCTGCAGCGGTACGGAACCACGCTTCGAAAGTTCCCATGTCATTTTTGTATCCGGGAATAGGGAACAACAGCGATCTGACGATGAACGATACTGCGATTAAAGCAGCTATCATCGTGATTTCGCGTTTTCCAAACGAGAAGTTTATGATGTGTCTCCCTTCTTGGAAACTTAATCATGCATTCGCCACATAAGAGTTTTTTTCAGAAACCACATAAATGCATTCAAGAAAATTATTAAAGCAAGGTCTTGTTTGCTTAAATCTAACAATCAGGAGGAATAGGCTTTGAAAAAGAAGCTTTCAGTGGCAAAATTCGGCGGCAGCCTCTTAGACGTCAAAGGGAAGGGACTTCCAAAAATTCTTAAAAGCATAAAAAAACTCGCACGCGCTGATTCCTTAGGTCCCATAGTGGTGTTCTCCGCACCCATGGGCAATACTGACGAGCTCATCAGTATAGGAGAATCCTACGCGCAGTCAACGCCGCTTCCGTTGGAACCTGTTTTCGAAGTCTACAACCGCATGGCAAAGCTTCACTTTAAGGGGAGATATCTTAAGCAGGCGCAAGCCGAATTATCCCGCTACAAGAAGCAGACGCAGACCGCTCTGGCTTCGGTTAATAAACGGTTCAGCGGTAACATCAAAGCCAAAATCCTTACTCACGGCGGGGAACTCGCCATGTCTGCGCTAGCAGAGTATATCCTGAAAAGCCACGGCGTTGACTCCTGCCGTATTCCAGTGCAGAACTGGCCCATAGTCACGGACGATAATTTCGAGGATGCAACACCAGACTATGCACTGAGCGAAAAACGAGTCAACGCGTTAATCAATCCGTTGGAAGACGGCAAGGTTGTTTTGTTAGCTGGTTTCCTTGGCGTGACAGCTGATGGGCTTGAAACCGTCTTGGGCAGAGGCGGCTCAGATCTCACCGCGGTTTTCACCTCATGCCTCCTGAAAGACCGCTACCATACGGAGACCTTCCTGTTCAAGGATGTGCCAATCCAGAGTGCCGACCCAAAAGTGGTAAAAGGACAGAAAACCGCACATGTAGCCGCGCTTACCTATAACGAGGCTCACAAGGCGTCTATGATGGGCATGAAAATACTGCAGAGCCCAGCAATCGCGATGGCTAGGCGGTTCCTGCAGCCTTTACGCGTAGTGCCCATAGACCAGCCAGAACAATACTCGATAATCGAGTCTGAGACAAAAGGCGGAGAAGTCGTAAAGTGCCTGACGGGCAAAGCTGGTGTGGCAATCCTTTCTATGAATGATGAGAAAAGCCATTCCTTGGAAGATTCGCTGAGAATATGGGAAAAACGCAACGACTTCATGGATTTAGGCGCTGAAACCTTAGAGACAGGTGAGAGAATACGAGATTTCCTGTTCTTGGACTCGGATTTTCTGAGGAAAAACGAGGAGAAGCTGAAAGGCTTTGACGAAGACATGCGGATAGAATACGGCTTAGGCGTGGTCACACTCATCGGCGACAAGATGAAAGACTCCCCTGGCGTGGCGTCTCTCGCCATAGGCGCAATATCTGGGATTAACATAAAACGTGGGATTTTTGCGCCTCACACATCCCAAATAATAATCGTGGTTGAGGAAAGAAAGGTCAACGCTACTGTCGCGGCTATTCACCGTAAAAGAGCCGAAATGAACAAGCCTGTTCAATGAACCGAGCTGCGCCTTGAAGGTGAACTGAAACCGCGGTTATAATGCGGCAAAAATCAGATAGCGCAGAAGTGTAAAGGCTGTACCCATGCGTCAGGGTTCTGGTACTTTACAACAGGGCCTTCCTCAAGTATGATCTCTAAGGATTCACGGAAATCTTTGCGTGATAGACGTTTGCTCAATTTTTCGCACCAATACGTAACTTCTCAAGTCTTAATATAAGCGCAGTTTCGGGAAGACGCATATGTCAAAAATCGAAGCATTCCCTGGCTGTTGAGGGCAAAATTAAATTGCAAGATGCAATATCAAAAATAAATGTGAAAATCATAACTGTATTAGGCGCCATTGCGGTGGCAGTTATCTTCTTTTTCGCAGTCATTTTTGCGCTTGCTGCTTCAGTTCAGGCCACCCTCACAAGGCTAGTTACAAGCGGGATTCTATTTGTCATTGGAGTCGCCATCATTGTGGGCATTTATTATACGACGCGTAAACCGAAAACGGTTATTCAACGCTTAGAAGTTTCGGGACAGATGAAAGCCGCCTCGATAAAGTGCCCAAACTGTTCCGCTTCGGTGGATGTTAATCAAATCAAAATTGTGTCAGGCGTGCCCTACGCCACTTGCCCCTATTGTGGCACAACGTTTGAGGTTACTGAGGAACCAAAATGGTAAGAAAAGCCTTCTTGCTGACGGCTATACTCGCGTTTACCATAACATCTCTAACAGTGGGCTTGGTTAGTGCACAGGATAGAGTCTACACCTTTGACCACGAATGGGCTCAAATCTTCATAAATCAAAACGGAACAATCGTGTTAACCTACAACGTAACCTTAACGCTTGCTTCAGGAGATGCTATCAACTACGTGCAGCTTGGACAGCCTAAAGGCGATTTTGCAAGGGGCGAAGCTGTGGACCAGTATGGGCATCAACTGGAGACAAGTGATAGCAGCAGCGGGACCAATTATCAAGTGCAAGTAAATTTGTATCAGCCTTTGACTGCTGGAAACACAATCTGGTTCACCGTAACCACCAACGTCGCCGGAATGATTTACAACGATACCCAGAACTCAGGAAATTACGGGATGCAGTTTCCGCCCCAATGGATGTCGGTGCCTATTAATGATGTGCGAGTGCAGATTGTTCTGCCCCCCAACGTTGCCATCAACGAAGTTAAAACGCTACCTGACAAGTTCTGGAACAGCACTTCAACCGTGGAAGGGCGAACTGCGGTTTTCTGGCAAATCCCTGTTCTTCAACCAAACGAGCAATACTTGCTCGGCGTTTCTTTCCCCGCAAGTTCTCTGCCCAACTACAATCCAACACAGACTTCTGGAGGAATTGGTTTAGACACGGTCCTTGCTCTGATTGTTTTGCCCCTAATCGCCATTATCGTAATCATAGTGGTTGTCCAAGCGGCAAGAAAAAGCACGTATTCCTCCCCGAAAGTCAGCATGGAAACGCTTGGAATAAGACGCGGCTTAACCGCGGTGGAAGCCTCCTACCTGCTGGACCTGAAGCCGACGCAGATTGTCACGGAACTCCTCTACAGTCTGCTGAAGAAAAGAGCCGTATGGGTTGAATCAGCTAATCTCGCGCTCAAGCTTAGGATAATGCCCACATTCAAGAACAAGACGGGAACCGACGAAAACCCCTTACGATACTACGAAATCGACTTTCTCCACGCCGTAAAGGACGATGGAACGCTTGACGAAGAGAAGCTGGCGCACACAGTCATGTTCCTAAGAGACACGGTGGAGCAGAAGCTGCGCGGACACTGCAGACGCGACACAGTGGACTATTACAGAAAAATCGTAACGAAAGCATGGTCACAAGTGGAACAGGCTGGCGCCGCTGAGCTATCGTCCAAAGCGTATGATGAGCAGCTACTGTGGCTTCTGCTTGACCCCAACTACCGCTCTCGCACAGAAACAACCTTCCATGACCGCCCATTCCAACCCAGCCCCTTCTGGTTCTGGTACTGGTACGGCTACCGCCACTACAATCCACATCCCACGTACACACCGAATGTGGACGCTCCAGCCCAAGCCGCCAAACCTCCCCAGATTCCAGGCGCCCAATTCGCAGACAACATCGCCACCGCAGTGGAGAAAACCTCGAGCAACATCGTAACAGACATCGAGAAATTCGCCAACGCCATACTTCCAATGCAACCCCAGAAAGCATCACACACGCCTGCCCGCCACGATGCTGGATGCGTCTGTGCTTGCGCCGCGTGCGCTTGCGCGTGTGCATGCGTCTCATGTGCCTGTGCCTGTGCAGGTGGAGGGGTCGGCTAAAATGAGCTTCCTACGCAAAGCCCTCCGGCCACCCACGGTTCCTCAGGGGCGCTACACCCACCGCGGAAAAGGCGAGTTTGCAGGGATGGCGCTTCAGCTGCGCATCGAACCCGACGGTCGCGGCGTCATGGTGATAAAAGCGAATACCGTGCTTCACCTGAACGAAACAGCAGCCGCTTACGCCTACCATTTCATGCAGGGTCTGCCGCAAAGCGAAGTTCTGAAGAAAATCCGCCGGCGGTACCGCGTAAACAAGACCAAAGCAAAAGCGGACTACGAGAAACTCGTGTACACGATTAGCACGCTGGCGCGAACCGAAAAGGTCTGCCCAGTTTCTTTTCTCGAAGTGGAAAAGGAGGAGCCCTTCTCACATCAATATTCGGCGCCGCTGCGGATGGACATGGCGCTCACCTTCAAGTGCCAAAACGACTGTGTTCACTGCTACGCTGGAGGACCCCACGAGACTGCAGAGTTGGACACGAGCCAGTGGAAAAAAGCAATTGACAGACTCAGCCAAATCGGAGTTTTCATCCTAACCTTCACGGGCGGAGAGCCCACACTTCGCGAAGATTTGCCCGAACTTCTGCAGTACGCCCAAAACAAGGGCATGGTCACGGGGTTAATAACCAACGGCAGAAAGCTGAGGGACAAAGCATACGTGAAGACCCTTGAGGAAGCAGGCTTGGACTTCGTGCAGATAACCCTAGAATCTCACAAGCCTAAAATTCACGATTTGATGACCGCGTCTGAAGGAAGCTGGAAGGAAACCGTTGCGGGAATAAAAAACGCGGTGCGCTCGCAAATCTACGTGACCACAAACACCACGCTGAGCAAGTACAATGCGGCTGATTTCCTAAAAACCATTGATTACATCAAGGCGCTTGGTGTTGCCGCTTTCGGTTGCAACAGCCTCATATACTCGGGGAAGGCAACTGGCGTGAGCCAAGAGTTCGCTTTGCCTATTGAGACCCTTGAGGTGTTGTTGCCGAAAATTCGCGACAAAGCCACTCAGCTTAACCTGAAGTTCCTGTGGTACACGCCTACGCAGTACTGCCGTTTTGACCCTGTCCAACTAGGTTTAGGTGTCAAATCCTGCACGGCGATGATAAACATGTGTGTCGGGCCAAACGGCGATGTTTATCCGTGCCAAAGCTACTTCGAAAGCCTCGGAAACATTCTTATGGATGACTGGGAGAAGATCTGGAATCACCCTCTTGCAGCGAAAATTCGAAACCGAGAGTATGTAGAGCCCAAATGTAAAGACTGCCCTCAACTGCAGGTGTGTGGCGGAGGCTGCCCGTTAGAGCTGCTGGATAAACAGTACGTTTGCGGTCAAAATGGATAGCGGACCCATAGCAACTCATTTTAGGGCACAAAGCGTTACCTATGAAGTTCACAGTGGAACGACACAAAACATAGAAGTGAAAACTGTTGGAAGCGCCACGTAGAAAACCAAGGCTTGTAGTCTTCGACGTTGAAGGAGTGTTGATCTCCAAAAACCGCTTCATCTTCGACGTTGGCAAAAGCCTAGGCGTTTCTCAGCTGCTGAAGATGTTGTTCATCGGTTTTCTTTATCAGCTAGGCGTGGTTCCTTTAAAACCCGCGTTAAAGCGTATTTTCAAAATTATGCAGGGAGTGAAAGTTGAAACGCTTATGTGCATTTTCGATGAAATTCCTTCAAGACCTCAGTTGGAGAGTTTTTTTGCTCAACTTAAGATTCGTAACTGCAAAACCGCGTTAATAAGCTCAGGACTGCCCACCATTGTGGTTGAAAAATTAGCCAGCTTAATTGGCGCAGACTACGCCTTCGGCATCGAAGTCGGCGTTAATGATGACGCGTTAACAGGC
>CAZZLA010000013.1:0-345 GCA_964655035.1 uncultured Candidatus Bathyarchaeia archaeon
GGATACAAGAGTACGCTTTCTTTGACGGTTACGAATGTCCACCGCAATACAGAAGTAACTATGCAGACCTTTACAGTTAGAGGAAAATAGACTTGGCTGATATACTCGGCGAGGTAGTGCAAGCATTCCAGCTGATACTTTTAGGCGACCCAGAAATTTACGGAATCGTCTCCCGTTCCCTCTTTTTTTCCGGGACAGCGGTTATTTTAGCTATTCTTTGGGGCACACCACTCTCTATGTTAATTGCTATGAAAGAATTTCGAGGTAAAACCGTTGTCAAAACATTTCTCAATACTTTAATCGGTTTACCAACAGTGGTTTTGGGCTTAATTCTCTTCCTTATCT
>CAZZLA010000013.1:355-14624 GCA_964655035.1 uncultured Candidatus Bathyarchaeia archaeon
GTTGCTTTACACTCCGGGGGCTATAATGCTTGGACAAGCCATACTAGTGACTCCGATACTGGTCAGCATCGGGGTTTCAGCCATTGAATCTGTTGACCCTGAAATAATGCACTTGGCTCAAACTCTGGGTGCTTCGGAGTCTCAAGCACAGATAGCAGTTTTGAAGGAAGCAATCAACGGAATAATCCTGTCCGACCTTGCCAGCTTCAATCGTGCAATAGGCGAGTTAGGCGTGGTTTTGCTGGTCGGCGGCAATATAAGGGGAGGCGGAATCAGGACAGATGTCTTAACGACTGCGATTTCACGTGATGTTCAAATAAGCGAAATCGGTCTTGCCGTGGCCTTAGGAATATTATTAGTGATAATACTTTTCACCATAAACATAATAGTGGTCATATTAAGGGAGGCTAACTACCTAGTCGAATTAGCTAAAGGTCCTTATTCAAAACTGAAACGTTCTATGGAGGCTACAAGATGACGGTAACCGCTGAATTAAAAGATGTAACGAAAGCGTACGGCAACAAAATAGTGTTAGATGTAGTGAACCTGCAAATTCACGAAGGCGAAATATTAGCCCTCTTGGGACCTAACGGCTCAGGGAAGACAACGATACTAAAAATCTTGGCGTTCATCGAAAAACCAACAGAGGGCGAAGTGACATTCCAAGGTGAAAAGGTCAACTTCAAAAACGCCGAAAAAGGACGGCTGCAAAGCACGCTCGTGTTCCAAAAAACAACCGTCTTTGGCACCTCAGTCTACAACAATATTGCCTACGGCTTGAAATTGAGGAAAGTACCTAAGGAAACACGCGACAGAGAAGTGAAAAAAGCGTTAGAACTAGTGAAATTAGAGGGTTTTGAGAAGCGCAATGCAAGAAAGCTTTCCGGTGGGGAACAACAGCGAGTGGCAATAGCCAGAGCCTTGGTTCTTAAGACGAAACTGCTACTTTTGGATGAGCCAACCGCGAACTTGGACCCGAAAAACGCAGGCATACTTGAAGAAGTCATCGACACCGTAAACCGCGAGGACAAGGTCACCATCGTAATGGCGACGCACAATATGTTTCAGGCTAAAAAGTTGCCTCATCGCATAGCGTTAATGGACGAAGGAAAAATCACGGAAATCGGTGCGCCAGCAGACGTTTTCGGCAAACTCTCCAAAAACTTGGCCAGCTTCGCCGCAGTCGACAACACTTTCACCGGAACCGCCAAAGCAACCACAGCGGGTACATCAGTAGTGGACGTGGGCAACGGCGTGCAGATCGAGATAGCCACGCGAAGGCAAGGTGCTACCGCAGTTTTCATAAATCCAAGAGACATCATCTTGTCCAAGACCGCAGTGAAATCCAGCGCCAGAAACATGTTCAAGGGCAAAATCACAGAAATCACTGACTTGGATTCGCTCGTGAAACTCAAGGTTAACGTCGGCAAGCCCTTCACAGTTCAGATAACCAAGCTGTCTTTTAACGAGATGGGACTTTGCTTGAACGCTGAGGTTTTCATAGCTTTTAAAGCTTCAAGCGTCCAGGTGATTTAGGCAGGGGTTTTTCTTTCCTCCGCCAACTCATAAAGTATAACTAAGGCTTCGCCGAGAGGCATGTTCAGCCTGTTCGCCAGTTCCAAGGCGGTTATGTCTGGCTTTTCTCGCAGTATCTCGTCTCGCGTGTACGCTTTGTGGCTTGGGTACATAACCGAGGCGTGAACAGTCTCGACAAGTATAGGCCACAGTTTTTCCTTCATGTATTCTTCTAGGCTCATGCAGCATCACAGAGTTCATTGTGCCAAGTGGTTATTCAGTTTTACCGCAAAAACGCACATCAATTTCGAAATCCATGCAGTCAACTTTAAATTATCTTAAACTGCCAAAGTTATTTGGTGAACAAAAGTTGATTAAGACCGCTTTAATCGTTTACTGGTCGAAAACAGGGAACACGCGGAAAGTAGCTAACGCCATAAAACGAGGCTTGGAAGAGGCAGAGGTCCAAGTTACCATGAAAAAACAGGAGGAGGCGGAAAACGTTGACTATTTCGACTATGATCTCGTCTGCGTTGGTGTTCCTTCATATTCTTGGCATCCACCTGAACCGATGGCTAACTTCCTAAAGAATAAGTTTGTGGCTTACCGCAAAGAAGGCAAAATCAAACCTGGCGCACCAGAAGTTCCCGGCAAAAACGCGTTGATTTTCGTCACTTACTCAGGGCCTCACAGGGGCATAGACGAAGCCACACCAGCGGGCAAGTACATGCGGCAGTTCTTTGAGCACTTAGGTTTCACAGTCTTAGACGAATGGTATGTGCTGAGCGAGTTTCAAGGGTCTCTGGAGAACAGCACACAGGGCAGGATGGGTGACATAAGAGGAAAGCCTACCGAAGAAGAATTGGCAAAAATCAAGGAAGCTGCTGAACAAATAGCCAAAAATAGTTGATGTGCTCTCAGAGACTGCCCTCCCTTTTAAATAGATTCAACTTTCAAAATTAATTCCTTGTTTTTCTCTTGCTGGGGGCACAAAGTTAATAGTTCCATAGGCATTGAGGTAATTGGAGGCAAAAATTTTTGAAAGCTGCTGTTTACAGGGGTCCACGCAGCATCAGGGTTGAGGAGGTTCCGGAGTCGCGTGTTTCAGGCAGGAAGGTGCTTGTGAAGTTTAAGGCGGGAGGCATATGCGGCACTGACATGCACTTTTACAGGGGCGAGTGGAAATGGATGAAACGCGGAAGAATTATTGGTCATGATGCTTGCGGAGTTAGGGCGGACACTAGCGAACGAGTGGTTATGGTGCTTATTGCTTACTGCGGCAAATGTTACTACTCCTCAGAGGACTGCCAACCTACTGTACAAGCGGCAAGTTTATGGGCTTAACCAGAGACGGTTTTTTCGCCGAAAACATTGCTTTGAGTCCTAGAAACCTGATTCCTGTGCCAGACAGTGTCAGCGACGAGGAAGCTTCAGTTGTTGAGCCTGTGGCGTTGGCGCTTCGCGCATTAAATGTGTTGAAGCCTAACGTGGGCGATTGGGCTACTATAATCGGGCAAGGCACTATAGGTTTGATGATGACTCAGGTTGCGCGGTTGAAGGGTTGCAGGGTCATAGCTGTTGAGTTGGAGGATTACCGGTTGCGTCTTGCGGAGAAGTACGGTGCGGAGTTCTGCATCAACGCGAAAAGGGACGATACGGTTAAGCGGGTTAGGGCGATCACGAAACGTGGCTCTGATGTGGTTGTTGAAGTTGCTGGAACTATTGGGACGGTAGAGCAGACGCCGTTTATGGTGCGGAAGGCTGGCAAAGTTGTTTTGATAGGTGAGTCCAAAGGTTATCTGAACTTGGAGGATGCGGATGAAGCCGTGTTTTTTACGATGTATATTTCTCCTGTAAAGTATCCTAAAGCCGTGGAGCTAATCGCTGAAAAAACCGTGGATGTCAAGGGTTTGATAACGCACAGGTTTAGGCTTGTAGATTTTGAGAAGGCGCTTCGAACGGCGGACAACTCTGCGGCGAAAGCGTTGAAAGTTGTAATAACCGAATAAGCCCCAATTAGCATTGTCGTACCGCAAAGTATATTATTCATAGGGAAATTGGTGTAACCCGCTTCACTTTAGCCAGAAACAGAGCGTGAATCCAATAAGCATCAAAGCTGTGATATTCGACCTTGACGGAACCATCGCCAGTTTCAAACTGGACAACAAGGCTGTCCGAGGAGAAGTTAGAAGTTACCTGCTACGAGTAGGCGTTCCGGCCTCGCTGTTATCCGTAAACGAAACCATATTTGAAATGCTTAAAAAAACCAAGATTTTCGTGAAAAACTCAGGAAAATCAGCTGAGGCAATGGAGGAGATCCGCAAGGGAGCCTTGGCTATAGCTGAAAAGTACGAGTTGGAAGCCGCCAGAGACACAAGTTTACTGCCAGGGACTAGTGAAACGTTGAAGACTTTGAAGCAGAGGGGTTTGAAAATCGGCTTATTTACGTTAAGCGGTGATAAAGCCGTAAGTCACATTTTGCAGCGCTTCAAACTTGGCGACTTCTTCGGCGTTATTGTTTCCCGAAACAAGGTTAATTATGTTAAGCCGAATCCTGAACACCTCGAAATAGCACTTAAGGTTTTAGGTGTAGCGCCTGAGGAAACGGTGGTTGTTGGAGACGGAACCTTGGACATGGAAAGCGCTAGAGAGTTGAAAGTCACCGCTGTGGGCTTGCCCACAGGCAATACTACAATTAAGCAGTTGACTATTCACGGCGCAAACTATATTATAACGTCGATAACGGATTTACCTGTTCTAATCGATAAAATGAACAAGACACAAACGACATAACGGTCTTTGCTATTCCTTCTGTGGTTGGTTCCTAGCGAAGTTTTGCTTCTATCGTAACAGCGGGATCAATTATCGAGATAGCGGTTTCTTTTCTTTTTGAAAAGTAATTTTCCTTAAGTTTGCGGATAAATATTGAAAATGCCATAGGTAATCTTCCAGGGGTTGGCATTCCCAATTTGGCACATAACCTTTCGGCGATTGCTTCCTCCAAAATTGGAGCTGAGCCTAGAATTTGACCTTTCCCGTCGCCCAAGAGTTTTAAGTTCCTCGGAGAATCTGTCCAGTTTGGTGGGAATTTCTGACTTTGGAAAACAGTTCTTTCTAAATAGTTATAGATGACTTGTGTGCCAAAGTCCCCTAGAGTGTACTGAAGTATCTCATCTACTGTGGTAAGCAATGTTTCTTCAAATTCGTCCAACTTTGAAGATTCCTTTTTGGCGCTGCACAGTGGTATAATCAAAGAACATTATTGATTTAGAAGGTTACGAAATTAAAATTCTAATTGAGGTTGTCCATTTGAAATTATACCCACAGCAGTCTAAACTTGAAAACTTTAAGAATCAAACTTTTTCAAACAGAAACATATTTTCAGGGTTATTTTAAAGCAAACTGCGAGCAAGCACCCAAAACAAAAACTGCACGTTTTCATGGTTTAATCATAACGAGGAGGGCATATCTGCTCGCTACATAGCAGTGTGGGGAAATTTTGTAGAAAAAATTTTATAAACTTGCGGTTTGAACAAAAGGAGTTGCGGAGTGTGAAATATCGTGAAATTTAGCGAGCTAATAGGCAAAGAAGTATACTGCGAAGATTTAACAGTGGGTAAGATAACTGATGTCCTTGTTGATGGCGAAGAGTGGAAAGTCACGCATTTTGAAATCGAATTGAAACGCGAAGCAGCTTATGAGTTGCTCGGAGTGAAATCCACGTTTAAGAACGTCTTAGCCATCTCGGCTGTCGGTCCAGCGTCTCAAGCAATTACCAAGGACAGCGGGGTAGACCTTCAGGTTTCAAGAGGGCAACTTCGCATCTATCTGAGACCACCTTAATTTCGCTGGGAGACTCTATATTCTCAAAGTTCTCTCCTTTTTACCAGCTTGGAATCTGTCGGGTTTCCACCTTTATGCGTTAGTTAAGTCTCAGAACGTGCTCTTAGACTTGAATGGACGCGAAAATAATCTCAAAACTTTTAAAAATCAAGCGCTCGTTTTGTTGTTGCCACTTCACAACCACAATCATTTAAGAACTTTGCTTTTTATCGTTTTCAAATAATAGGAGTCATTTTAAACTGGGCCTCACTCAAGTGATCGAACTGCAAAACGCTGTTAGAGCATTCCATAGTAAAACACAAGGAGAAACCCCAAAATTATGCATCTATGATACCCAAATAGAAGGCTATGTTCTCTTCGTCAAAGCAAGTTCAGTTAACACTAAATGCTGGAATTTTCTCAAAAGCCTTGTTAACTCTCGAAATTTCAGAATCAGAAAATCCGAAAACTGCCTCGTAATCCATTGCTACTGACAAACCACGTTACATCTTTCAAGCGCCGCTAGCAACTCACCCAAACTCTTTATCGTCTGGTCAGGGCATATGCTTTCTTTTTGCGGACGCCTTTCGATGTATATGGATTTCATTCCAGCGCTTTTAGCGCCTTCAACGTCTGCGTCAACCGTGTCGCCCACAAAAACCGCGTTCTCCGCGGTAACGTCCAGATTCGCCAGCGCTTTTTCGAAGATTTCGGGGCTGGGTTTTCGCTTGTTGACTGTGGCAGACACTATAACTACGTCAAATAACTTGTCTAAGCCGTGTTTTTTCAGCAGTTTATCTACGCATTCGGGTATGGCGAAGTTTGATATAATCCCAAGTTTGTATTTTCCATGTAGCGTTTCCAAGGTTTTTTTAGCGTTGTCGTCTATGCGCACGTAATCCATGAATCCTTCGCAGAACGCGTT
This sequence comes from uncultured Candidatus Bathyarchaeia archaeon, assembly GCA_964655035.1. Lineage (GTDB taxonomy): Archaea > Thermoproteota > Bathyarchaeia > Bathyarchaeales > Bathycorpusculaceae > SG8-32-3. The sequence continues at coordinate 6,618 of CAZZLA010000013.1, forward strand.
TGTTGCCTTAGTCACAACGTCGCTGTTAGCACCCAAAGGGTAGCCTAAATTCTTCAGCGCGTTCGCGATGCGCAAGTTGAAGTGGGGTTCCTCCAATCGTGCATCCGCTTCAACGTACAATTCGTCACGCGCTTTGATGTACGCGTCGCGGAAAACTGCAAACTTTACGTTTACGCCGTTGTCAACTAGAACTTTATGGGTCTTCTTCAATGAATGGGCGTAGAATTCATGGTTCTTTTCAATAATAATCAGCGTGTCGAACATGTCAAACAGTACTGCTTGGATAGCCATCAGGTTTTTACCCACAGTCCAAACCGTGTCAATCCTTAAAACGCTTTTGCAAACACCCTTGTGTTTAGTTATGCCATTTGCCGTTATTCCCTGTCAAATAGTTTAGCAGGCTTCGGGACCGTGCAAGCACGTTAACAAACCACAGCAGAGGATAAAGCGGTGTGTAAAGCAGCAGTGCGTTATACCTGTGACTGCCGTAAGCAAACCGCAGTGCGACTGCTTGGCTTACAACGCCAAGCAACAAACCGTATGGAACAAACACCAGCAAGTTAAGTCCGAACAGCACAGCGTCAGATGCAAACAACCATAAAAATGGAAGGGCTACTACCGCAGCTAAATCAATAATCGCACCAGCGTATTCAAACACGTAACAGTACCACAGCAGCGCTGTAAGCCATGAACGTTTAGTCATCAAATCTCGGTGAATTCCCAGCGTGTTATGCAGCCATCCTGTAAACCATCGTAACCGTTGTCGCCACAATGCGCTTAAACCTATTGGAACAACTGTTGCGCTTTGCACGGAACTTACGTAACCGACTTTTGCGCCTTTCTTGTGCATTTCCAAGGTTATCTCTAAGTCTTCTGTTACTGATCGTATGTTTCGTTCTGCGAGAATTTCACGTAGCAGGTCTGCGTCGTAAACGCCTATGGCGCCGGAAACCACTAGCACGTTGTTACCTAAGCCTTGTGCGCAGCGTCCTATGCTTAAGCCTTGACTGTATTCCAGCCGTTGGAGGCGAACGATTACTTTTCCCTCTGAGCCTTCACCGTTTGGGTGTGCGTAGCCTGTTACCGCTCGTTTTCCATTGGATAGCTTGTAGTCCACAAGCTCAACTAGTGTTTCTGGCGACCATTCTGAATCTGCGTCCACAATTGCCACTAAGCCGCCTAATGTGCTGTTTATACTGGTTTTTAGGGCTTCGATTTTGCCTAAATTTGCGGAGTGCCGCACAACTTTGCTTCGTACGCGTGGTTGTGTATAGCGGTTGAGTTGCGCTGCGGACCATGCTACTTCGTACGTGTAATCGTTGCTGCCATCGTCAACTACTATGATTTCGCAGTTGCCCCGGTATTTTTCTGCGCATTTGAACAGGCTGGTGACGCAGCGGGCGACGTTTTTTTCTTGGTTGTAGGCGGGGACAATGAAGCTGACCATGGGGTAAAAATCGGTTTTTGTCTGTGCGTATTGTCTTCTCGCGAAAACGGCTGCTATAATCCAAATACCTGCTATGCCGATGGCTACGAAAGTGTACCATGTGTAGAAGAAATGTATCGTTCCTGCCCAAAATGGGTTCGCCGCTTGTTCTGCTGGCGCGTAGCCGAATACATTGGTTATTATCCATTGAGCTGCGGCTGGGAAGTACAACCACGAAAGAAAAGCTAAGGCAAACGGTGCAAGAAATGCTATGTATTTTACCTTGAAGCGGTTAGGATACTTCATCCGCGAATCGCCTGGAAGCTTCTCCTTTTCTCAGGTGATATGGAGCGTTTGGCTAATAAAGCGTGTATTCCCGCAGAGATAATATTCCGAAGGTTGTTTGGGGCTGGGTTGAACGTTTTAGGGTTGTTGGTTCCATGGTTTGTATTCTGGTTTGGGAAAAAGGTTTAAATATTGTATCTGCTGTCATAAGATTCCAGCTTTTAGGATAGTAAGGTACATGGCGAACCACCTCAACAAGGAAGAAATACGCTGGCAAGTTGTAAAAGCCATGCTTGATGAATTCCCAACGTTGAGGAAAAAAGTCAGAAACTATGTAACAGCAGAAAATTAATTAATCAAATTCGAAAGTTTTCAAACTTCGTTTCTGTCTTTCGCCGTTGCTTTTCAAATGATGACATTTTTAAAAAACGTTAGTTCTTTCTAAGAAGGTTGTGGGGGGGAATTTTGACGCCGTTTTTGCCGTTTTCATTTTCCTGCAGCAGTTCCGTCAATTCGAAGTGCCGCTGGAGAAATTCTAGGCCTTTTTCGGTTGCCGCGTAAACGTCTTTCCCATTGGCGCGGAACTTATTCATTAAACCGGTTTTTAACATGAACTTGACGTAGTCGTTGAGTTGGGCAAAGCTCAGGTTTGCCTTGTACATTATTTGAGTTTTTAAGGTTCCATCTTTTGCGATTTCCACGATTTCAGCGATTATACTGAGTTTATCTCGGCGCTTGGATGTTGTGTCTGTTTTCCATGAGTTCATTTCTGTTTTCCTCTTTTAGAAGTATTTTCTATAACTGAGTTAGGTGAAGAGTGTTTTAAGTCGTGTTTCGTAAGTCTGCATATTACGGTGTTGGAATATCCTGTAGCGGCTGTCCACACCCAAAGAGAAAACATTTATTCCCCTCAATGAGAAAATCACAGTAGGTGAAACCCGGTGATTATAGGCATAATTTCTGACACCCACGACAACCTGCCAATGGTTGAAAAAGCCGTAAAAAAACTTAACGAAGAAAACGTGGCGCTTGTTCTTCACGCAGGAGACTACATTGCGCCTTTCGTCATCCCAAAATTCAAAGAGTTAAACGCGAAGCTCATAGGCGTTTTCGGCAACAACGACGGTGACCACGAATTCCTAAAAAAACGGTTCAGCGAATGCCCTAACTGTGAAGTACGGGAGAGTTTCGCCGAAATAGAGGTTGAGGGCTTCAAGATAGCATTGCTTCACGGAGACCAAACCGAACTCCTAAACGCGCTGATCAACTGCGGAGGCTTCGACGCTGTGGTTCACGGGCACTCTCACGCAAAGGTGTCTCGCAAAAACGGAAAAAACCTGATCGTTAACCCAGGAGAAGTCTGCGGATACTTAACTGGCAAATCCACCATAGCGCTACTGGACACGGTTAAACGCGAAGCAAGAATAATTGAATTGTAAAGTTTGCAGCACTATTGCTTGGACCAGTCTATAGCTCCCTTATTTAAAGTACAAATAGGCTGCAACGCGCTGTGGATAGACCCCCCTCTACAGTTTCTGCAATGAGCCGCTATTAGGATCCAAATAGACGGCGAATATGCTGATTCTGTCACTTGCCGCTCTGCTGAGAGTTCCCCCGCATTATAGAGACTGAAACAAAGACTCGTGGCTGCCTCATCTGCAACTTTTTTGGCTTTTTCAAAATCCAACTTGGTTTGCTATACTGATTATTGTTCCGATTGTGGCTGAGTAACGGTTTCTATTTCAGTTTCCTAAATGTTTTATGCCAGTTGCAAGAAAAGAGCTGTAGAGCAGCCAGATTGGGCCGAGGAACCGCGTCATAAGGCATTACTGGCAGAAGGTTCCTCACCCCATAATAATCTGGAGCACGCCCGGAAAAACCGGGCGCAGTTGACCAGTGGCAACGAGCCAAGTAAACGCCTCCAGTCGCTCAAGTGCCGCTTTCACCCCGCCAACCCCTCTTTTGCTTGCCAGGCTCTCTTGACTCGCCGTGTCGCTTACAATTTTTTGGCATGGTTGCGATTTTGGAAAATGCTAAAAGGTCGCGGCGCAACTTCCTACTGTCAGGAGCTTAACGCCATGGTTTACAACGAACTGAGAAAGGATTATTTGTTAAACCGCTGGGTCGTGATTGCCACCGAACGCAGCAGAAGACCCACAGACTTCGCCAAACAAAAAGCCGAGCAAGCCCAAAACGGCGTCTGCCCCCTCTGTGTAGGAAACGAGCATATTACCCCGCCTGCCGTTATGCTCTACCTGAAACAGAACGAAGAAATAAAAAAAGACAGGGACCACGAGGGCAAACGCCCCAAGAACTGGCTCATCCGCGTCATCCCAAACCTTTACCCCGCCTTTAGTCCATACAAACACACAGCCTATCGAGAGGAAATTGTGAAAAGCGAAGACTTTGGGTACGCCATCGGACACCATGAGGTTTTAGTTGAATCGCCGAACCACAACGAAAACCCAGCAGATGCCGAGCTACCGCAGTTAACGCTTTTAGTAGACGCGTACATCGACAGGCTCCGCGACCTATCCGCTAAACCCTACGTGCAGTACGTTTCGATTTTCCGAAACTATGGTCGGGAGGCAGGTGCTTCGCTTTCTCATGCACATAGCCAGCTAATCGCCACGCCCACCGTCCCCAGAATCCCAGCTGAAGAGATGACGGCAAGCAAAAAATTATACGACCAACACCAAAAATGCGTTTTCTGCGACGTAATTGAGAAGGAAACAAAGGGGCCACGCTTGGTGCTTGACAACCCTCATTTCGTAGTTTTCACTCCTTACGCCAGCGTGCACCCTCTAGAATTTTGGGTGCTGCCAAAAAAACACGCCGCAAACATGCTTGAATTGAGCAAAGCCGAAATAGCAGCTTTCGCAGGCACCTTAAAAGCAAGCCTAAAAGCCCTAAAAGACCTCGTAAACGACCCGCCCTACAATTACGGCTTTCACCTTTCCATAAACCGCGAGGCGATGGATTATTATCACTGGCATCTGGAAGTCTATCCGCGCTTATCCATCTGGGCTGGGTTCGAAAAGAACACGGGAATGTACATAAACACGGTCAAGCCCGAAACCTCTGCAGCGGAACTCAGAAAAATCATACAGGCTTAAGCCTGCAAAACATCTTTCGCGTACTTCGGCCTTATCTGCATGGCGTCTTCCACGTAAGCTCGCAAGGGTTCAGCCACGCTCCATGCTTGAGCAACACAGCCTCTGGGCGCGTGCGGTGGTTCTCCATCAAAGATTTCGCTTAAAGTTCCCAGCCCCGTTTCGAGAATTTGTTGCGTGAACAAGGGAAGAAGGAAATTTTTCAAGGCGTTCTCAAGTCTTAAGTCGCTGTGGTCCTTTACTTTGAGGAAGGCTGTCGAGAAAGGTCCCAAAAGCCAAGGCCAAACAGTGCCATTGTGGTAAGCGTGGTCTCTGCTTAGTCTGTCGCCCACGTACATGCCCTTGTATTGGTTGTCGTCCCGTGCAAGTGTTCGCAGGCCGTAAGGCGTCAGAAGCTCATGAGTCACCACATCCACAACCTGTTCGCTTTTGTCGTTGTCTAGCATAGTGAAGTCTAATGCTACAGCGATTACCTGATTAGGCCGAAGCGAACCATCAGCACCAGACGCATCCACCACATCGAACAAGTAGCCGCTTTCGCCGTTCCAAAACTTCGCGTTAAAACTTCTTCGCGTTTCACTGGCCATCCCCGCGTATTTCTCAGCTAAGCTTGTCTCATTAAACCTATTCGCCAGCAGCTGCATGATTTTTAACGCGTTGTACCACAAAGCTTGGATTTCCACCGCTTTCCCAGCTCGCGGCGTAACCGCTTCACCGTTCACCTCAGCATCCATCCACGTAAGCCGAGCTCCGTGCGCAAGCAAGCCGTCGCTGTCCACGCGTATGCCGAAGGCTGTGCCTTTCTCGTGGCTTTCAACGATTGCCTTAAGGTTCTCCCAAAGTTGTTTTTGGATGAACTTGAAGTCGCCGGTGTATTTCAGATACTGAAGGACGGCGTTGATGTACCATAACGTGGCGTCCACCGTGTTGTAAACTGGTTCTCCAGACCTGTCTTGAATAAAATTCGGAATTAGGCCCTGTTTGCTGTGGCGCATGAAATCTAAGAGGATTTTCTCTGCATCCTTGAACCTGCCGGTTGCAAGCATCAAACCGGGTAACGAAACGAAAGTATCTCTACCCCAAGTTTCAAACCAGAAATACCCTGCTATGACGGATTTTCTGTCGTCTGCGCCTTTGGTGATGAAGGAGTCTGCGGCTAAAAGAATCCAGTTTAGCCAATCGCTTGTCGGCATTTCTTTGTGTAAATTGTAGAAATTGGCCAGCAGTTTCTCGCGTTGCTCCAACTCGCTCTTAAGCTGACCGGCAACATCGTACATTGTGGTGCCAACAGTGTCTAAGATTTCTCTGGAATTCTCGCGGTTTTCTCTTGCAGCCGTGACTATAGCGAAGTCTTCTTCCATTTTAGGCGGAACCGGAACCTCGAAGTATCCCGGCTGAAAACAGTCATCGGTGTTGCTTTCGCCGCGATTGGCTTCTTCACGGTAGTACAGGCGTTCTATCCAAGTTGTTTGCTCGTTGAATTCGCCTTTAGTTGTGCATGCTGTAACCGTGGCTTTTGGATTAATGAAAGTCAATTCTACCGTTTGAGCCTCTTGTTGTTGGCTGAAATCCAACGGGCTTCGCCATCTGTCCACAACGGAGTGAAAATGCCTGCAGGTTATTAGTGGAGTAACGTGGATTTTAGCTTCGAAGGCGCTTCTGTTCAGAACCTTGTAGGTCACTGTCACGGCGTTTTTTCCTTTAGGCATGAAAACTGTCTTTTTGACCTCAACGTCCTGTACCGTGTAAACGTATTGTGGAAGGGGATTCAGCGAAAAAGCCTTCAGTGAAAGGTACCCTTGCGGGAAAATCTTGCCGTGAAACTCGTTTGCGCCAAGCGGGTAGACGTTGTTATCCACGAAAACTTTTTCATCCAGCTTTGCAAGGCATACAGTTCGATCGCTAGGCTGGTGCAATGCAGCTACGAGTAACCCATGATATTTTCGTGTGTTTACGCCTAAAACTGTGGAGGCGGCGTAACCGCCTACGCCGTTTGTCACCAGCCACTCCTTGCGGATAGCGTCATCAAAACGGGTGAGCGCTTCTCCGATGAGATTTATGGCTGGCAAGTTCATTACGGCATCAGCTTAGCGATGTTCTTGTTGCGTGGAGCGCAGAAATAGTTTGCCACGGGATTACATTTTGTTCTGAACAAGAGGAAATGAGGCTTAGTAAGTTTGTATTCGGTTAAGGTCTCCGCGTAACCCATGCCCTTCGCGAAAACCAGCTCTGCCTCGCCGTAAACTTTTAGAAACTCGGGAGAAACCTCTTTCCTCAGCAGCCCAACCGCATCGGTGCCAGTGGTTAATACGTTGTCGGCGAGCTTGCTCATTCCAGAAGGCTCCACGTCCTCTAAGGTGGCATCGTTAATCACTGGGCCGCCTTTAACCACGTATGTCACCTTCAAACCCATGCTTTTCAGCTGCTCAACCAGCAACGTGTCAAAAACGATTTCGCCAGCGTTATCCGCCAAGTAAAGCACCGCCTTAGCCTTTTTCGCCAGTTCATAAGCCTTGTCAACGTCGTCCACAATCAGGTCCTTTGCGGCGTCTCTGAAGCTTTTCGTTAAAGTTCTGAAGGTAAAACAGTGTCCTGGAATGTCAAACTCCAGTATGTTACCCACTACGGCGCATAAGCACGCTTTTTTGAACCGTTCCTGCTGGTTGTGACCTTTTTCCACAAGTTTCCTTGCGTACGGCAGCAGTTTCACGGCTTGCTCGTTGCTCATTTTTTTGCTTCGCTTGTAGGGGTCGTCGTTGCTGGTCAGCTGTTTTATCAAGCGGTCTCTTTTCGTGCCTATATCCGCTGGAACGGTGGTGGGGCGGAACTCCCTGTTCAGCAATTTCATAGTTTCTTTTATGGTTCGGAAGCGTAAGGCGGGGTTAGTTGTGGCATAGTAGGTTTCTGCGGTTGCCCTTGCGAGCAGGCAAGCGGCGCATTCTGCTTCAACTTTCATGGTGATTCACTTATGGTTTTGTTGCGTCTGCAAACTCACGTAGTACTCTATAAGGGTCTTTCGCCTTCACTATGGCACTTGCAACAAGCACACCCTGCGTTTGCAGCTTCAACGCCACAGCAACATCTTCACCGTGACTTATGCCCGCACCGCACAGGATAAGCGCTTCAGAGTTAACTTTACGGACAAGCTGTATGGTTCGGGTGACTTCTTCAGGTTTAGCCTTG
>CAZZLA010000014.1:0-14392 GCA_964655035.1 uncultured Candidatus Bathyarchaeia archaeon
CACCAATGACCTAGTAGACTTCACACTCAAGGGCACTCCAGCGATATCCGACGAAGACATGGCCAGTTGGATGGAACACCTGTTCATGAACCAGATTAAACCTGCAGACGCGAAAGGCGTGGAAGTTGTTTTGGAGACGCTTGACCCTAACGGCAACTTCTACGAACTCGGCAGAGCCACCAGCGACATGACAGGCGTATACAGCCTCAAGTTCACTCCGGAAGTTCCAGGCGAATATCAAATCATCGCTAGATTCGACGGTTCCGCATCTTATGGGCCCTCATCTGCCATGACATACCTAAACATTGAAGAAACACCACAGGCTGCGCCTACACCAACACCCGCGCCACCATATGGACAGACAGCTGACTCTACCATATTGCCTGCGACAATCGGCATAATAATAGCAATCGTTGTAATCGGTGCAGTAATCATCCTGATGCTGCGAAAACGCTAAACGCGAAAAGCAAAAAAACCAAACAATCTTCCCCCCCATTTTTTCGGGGTCACACATAAAAAAGGAGAATTATAGGGGTTGAATGGGTTCTGTAGAGTTCACCCTAACGATGTAGCAACCATTAGCCGATGGAATTTCTCCTTTAAATCTCAAGCAGAGCCTCAGCAAACCCTTTTAGAAGTAATAACTCCAAATTATCATAGCGCAGCCTACAAACTCGAAAAGCTTAACATCGTAAACGGTTAACTCTTTGGTGCTGAATCAGACTAAGAAACTTGCTATCCACAGTCCCACTCATCAAATATTGTTGGATATCCACGTATAAACAAGAAGGTTACTTTCACTTTTATGAAATCATCAACAGCTGCATTCTCTTCTCTGCAAAACACTTTTAGACTAAACTCATCAACGGTGCCATCAACCTTCCAGCCTTAAGTCTTTAATTTCGCTTTAAAACTGGGTTTTGTTGATGCTTTTGTATTCACAAACTTTAAAGCATAATCTTCACACTCGCTCAAATATGTAACACAGACTACTTTGTAATGCAAAGTTTTATAAGTTAGAAAGTAGTTTATGTAATTGAGGTGAAAATTAGTGACTAAAGAACCAAACCTGAAAGAAATCGAACGAAAAACATACATGTCGTATCACCAGGATGGCTTGCTTGACATATTCGCCGGTGTATACATTCTAGGATTTGGCTTGGGAATATTCATGGACGTAATCTGGGACTTCGGCATGGGAGTAATAATAATACCCGGCGGTCTTATAGCAATGGCATTGCCAATGTGGATCGCAGCCAAAAGAAAAATTACGATGCCCCGCATAGGCTTTGTAAAATTCGGACCTGGAGGAGGAACAAGCAAACTCATGGCGATTTTCATAGGTCTAGCAGTGGCTGGCTTAGGATTTTTCTCCGTTTTCACTCTTGCTACCGTTCAAGGTGGATCGCGACAGTGGCTGGATTTGATCTTCCAAAATGGAATGCTTATCGTGGGCTTCGGAAGCTTAGCTGTTTGTATCCTCTTTGGGTATTCGATGGGACTCAAAAGACTTTACGCATACGGCTTGCTGGCAATGATTACTCTTGTTATCGGGCATTTTACGGGTATTTTCTTTGCATACATACTGTTGGCGTTGGGAACTACAGTAATGGCGACTGGTGTTGCTCTACTGATCAGTTTCGTAAAAAAGTATCCGCTGAAAGGTGACAAAGCAATTGCCGAATAGCGGTGCTAACATCCAAGACATTGACCGATTGATACACGAACCCAGTAGGTTGACGATTATGGCACAGCTCTATGTAGTTCAAAGTGCCGACTTCACGTTTCTTCTACACCAAACGGAGATGACGCCTGGAAATCTTTCGGCTCACCTGAGCAAATTAGAAGACGCTGGATACGTTGAGGTAACCAAAGAGTTCCTCGAAAGAAAGCCACATACAGCGCTTGCATTGACAAAAAAGGGACGCGAAGCATTCAAAGAATACCGCAGAAAAGTCAAACAATTTGTTGAAAAGCTGCCCGAATAGACTCATTCTTTCTTTTATAATTTTTCAACCATTGTCCCCCCATCAAATAGCAAAGGATATTCGTGTATCTTTTGAAAAGTTACCTTTACCTTTATGAAATCACCAAATACAATGTTTTCTTCATTGCAAAAAATTCTTAGGTCAAATTCGTTAACCGCCCCATCAAACTTCCAGCCTTGACTTTTGTAATTTCGTCTTATGTTAAGCTTCATCAGCAGGTTTTGACTCATTGAAAACATACGTTTGTTCGAGGCGAAGAGAATTGATGCGTAAACTTTGTGTTTGCCGAGAATTGTCTTATTCACATATTTCAGAACGTACCATAAAGCGTTAATGTTGGAATTAATTGATTTGACCCAAACGTAACCGCCACCGTATTTTTGCCAAATTTCCGAGAGATCAGAATGAGAAACATATGGAACACCACTTAATAAAACGTGCAAATGTGGACGTCCCGACTTTTGAACCTCTAAGACACAAAGAAACTCGAAACGCCCATAACGTTTCAGAAGCCATGCTCTTAGCTTTGCCCAAGCTTTACCAATGAATATTAATTCATCTTCTAAACGCATGAATCTTTTAGGGTCTAAGGTTAGGTCTATTTTCAAATCCCAATCGATATACTGTAAGAGCTTCATTTTCTTCCAAAGAACCCGCTTATAGTCTTCCATGAAGCGATTGACGCACCGAATGAAAAGACATTTATCATCCTTTACAAGCTTGACAAATTTTCCTATGAGGTATTTCTCCATCCAATTCTCAAAATGAATCAGCAAAAGGCGCAAATCCAACTTTTCAATTCCACAATCAGACACCAGACCCAGAGCTTCTCTAGCCAAATAATAATGCTCAGATCGGCGTCGAAAAGTTACACTTGCTCTATTGGAATATTCAAGTGAATACGGTTGGTGTGGGGGACACACGGGGCAACTCGATGCGGCTGGATCCACCCCCAAGGGGCACCCCCCCAGTCCTCCGAGCCTCTCCCCGCGTTTCCCCCGATCCCCCTTCACGACGCCAAAATTAGGAATGTTGTCTTGTGTGCCCGCGCGCGAGCCAAAGTCGCTGGGCTCTCGCCCAGCTCCTCCGATGCGAGTTAAGCCGTTTGCCGCAGAACCCGCGAGAAATGAACCGCTATTAGCCGCTGGAAGCGGAAAAGGTGTCGAAAAGTCGTGCCTAAATCTATATATGGGTGTTGATTAAAATTGGTTTGAGTAAATCAGACCTTTGGTGAAGTGTATGAGCAAGCCAGTTGATGTTGGAAGTTTACGCGTTGGAGGCTATATGATCATAGACGACCAGGCGTACCGCATAGTGGACATAACAAAATCAAAACCTGGAAAACACGGTGCTGCTAAAGCGAGAATAGTTGCCATAGGCGTCTTCGACGGCGTCAAACGCAGTTTGGTCAAACCAGTTGACGCCAACGCAGAAATCCCCATGATCAACAAGAGACCCGGGCAAGTGTTCTCTCTTAATCCAAACAGCGTCCAAATAATGGATTTAGAAACATACGAGTATGTTGATGCTCCTTATCCCGAGGAGGAAGACTTGAAAGCCAAACTTACTGTAGGCGTCGAGATCGAATACTGGAAGATATTGGGCAGAATCAAGATCGTTAGAGCCAAATAACTCCTCACTCTTTTCCTCTTTTCGTTAAAGTTTATTTTCCAGATTTGGCAAAGTTGATTATGAGGCCAATGATGCATGAAGAGCCGTCTGAATCGTGACGATAGCATAGGGGCTGAGGCTTCACCTTTCAGCTGCAATACGTATTTAAATACGCTTAAGCTGTTCTAAGACAGGAGACGGAAAATGGCACTAGATCGCTTGGGGTCTTCGCTCACTGGCGCCATCAAAAAGCTCTTCCGTGCAGGAGTAGTTGACGAGGCAGCAGTGAAGGAACTGGTACGCGACATCCAGAGAGCGCTGCTCCAAGCAGACGTTAACGTTAAACTTGTTCTCGGCATATCAAAGCGAATAGAGGACAGAGCCCTAAAAGAGAAAGTTCCCCCTGGCATCTCCAGACGCGAACATGTGATAAAAGTTGTCTACGAAGAACTAACGCGCTTCGTGGGCGACAAACCTGTTCCAATCAAGATGGAACCTGGAAAAAAGAAAATACTAATGCTGGTTGGGATTCAAGGCTCTGGAAAAACCACTCATGCAGCCAAGCTCGCCCGGTACTTTCTTAAGAAGGGCTTGAAACCGGCCTTGATCTGCGCTGACACTTACCGCCCTGGCGCTTATGCTCAGCTTCAGCAGTTGGCTAACCGCATAAATGTTCCAGTTTACGGGGACTTGAAGGCTAAAGACCCAATTAAAGTGGTTAGCGAAGGCTTGAAGCAGTTCAGCGACAAGGAGATAATAATAGTTGACACTGCTGGACGCCACAAGGAAGAGAAAGAGCTAATAAAAGAAATGAAAAATCTTGAGAAAAAAATCAAGCCTGACGAGGTCATGATGGTCATTGATGGCACAATCGGGCAGCAAGCGCTGATCCAAGCGCAAACCTTTCACGAAGCGACACCAATCGGCTCGATTCTGGTTACGAAGTTAGATGGGTCTGCCAGAGGTGGCGGAGCGCTTTCGGCGGTTGCAGCTACAGGCGCGCCAATAAAGTTTATAGGCACAGGCGAGAAAACCGAAGACATAGAGCTGTTCATACCTTCTCGCTTCGTGGGGCGCCTCTTGGGAATGGGTGACTTGGAGACTCTTCTTGAGAAAGTTCATGAAGCCGAAATCAAGGTTCCCCAGAAGAAAGCGAAGGCGATACTCAGCGGCAAATTCACTTTAACAGACATGTATGAGCAGTTCGAAGCAGTCAAGGGCATGGGACCTTTCAGGAAAATCTTCAAGATGCTACCTGGAATGTCTTATGATGTGCCCGAGGACATGTTGAACATGGCTGAGGACCGCCTTGAAAAGTGGCGCGTTATTATCCAGTCCATGCGGTCTGAAGAGAAAGATAACCCTAAACTCTTGAGTTCTTCACGAGTAAGGCGTGTGGCCCGCGGTTCGGGAACAAGCGAGAGAGACGTTAAAGACCTTCTTAAACAGTATGCGATGATGCGGAAAATGATGAAGATGTTCAAACGGAAAAAGAAGTTGCCCTTCATGGGTAAAGGATTCCCAACAGGGTTCAAGTAGGCTCTACTCATGGATATTCTGGAAAAATCAATGAATATGCTTAGCAAGCATCCACTTTGCGACAATTGTCTCGGACGCCAGTTTGCGCTGCTCGGGTACAACATAGAAAACAAAGACCGAGGCAGAGCCTTAAAACTCAGCTTAACACTGCAAGCCAGCGAATTAAATTCGGCAAAAAACGCATCGGGCGTTAAAAAGCTTAAAGTTCTCGCAGTCAACGGTTTTTCCCGCGAAGCGCAAGAAACCCTGCGTCACCTGAAGAAACGTGTTCCAAAGGAAGACACCTCAAAAACGTGTTTCCTGTGTGAAGGCAAGTTTCAGCTTCTTGACGGCTTGATCCAGAAAGCTTTGGACGCAGTGGCGAACTACGAGTATAGCACTTTTTTGGTGGGTGTAGAGTTGCCTGTCGTAGTGGAGGAGCGTGAAGACGAGTTTAAAGCCACATTCAACGTGAACTACGGCGAGAACATTCGCCATGAGTTTGGACGCTTGTTAGGCAAACGAATCGCCGAGCAGACGGGCAAGGTTGCAGAGTACCTTAAACCCGGCATCGCATTAATATGTAATCCTTTCACAGATCAGGTTCGGCTTCAAGTTAACCCTCTTTTTGTTGCTGGGCGATACAGGAAACTCGTCAGAGACATTCCGCAGTCCAAATGGTTCTGCTCCAGCTGCCGAGGCAGAGGTTGTGAAAAGTGCGGCGGGACTGGAAAGATGTATCCTGAATCTGTGGAGGAACTGGCTTCAAAACCATTGCTGGAGGCTGCTGAGGGTGAGAAAACCTCTTTTCATGCTTCGGGAAGAGAAGACATTGATGCTCGGATGCTGGGTAATGGCAGGCCTTTTGTGATCGAAGTTTCGAAGCCTAAGAAGCGTTTTTTTGACCTGAAGACGATTGAAGCTGCTGTTAATGCAGGCGCCGCGGGCAAGGTTGAGGTTTCTGGTTTGCGCTTTTCCAATAAGGATGTGGTTAGGCGGTTGAAGAAGGGCGAGTCTGCGCAGAAGGAGTACCGAGTATTGATTGATTTTGAGAAGGATGTTTCCGATGAGGGCTTGCGCCTTTTGGAGAAGAAGCTTAGTGGCGCTTTGATTAAGCAGCAGACGCCTTTGCGTGTTTTACATAGACGGGCGGATTTGATGCGGGAAAAGTACATATATGAGGTTAAAGTTAAGAAGGTGTCGCTTAAGAGGGCCGAGATGAAAATTCGTTGTCAAGGCGGCCTCTACGTGAAGGAATTGGTGTCTGGAGATGAAGGAAGAACAATGCCTAACGTGTCGGAGTTGCTTGAAAACAGAGCGAAGCCTCTTAAGCTTGATGTTTTGAACGTTATTATGAAATGATTAGGGTCAGGTGAAGTGTGAATGCGAGGATCAAAAGGATATTATACTGGTGCTCGTCGGCTTCTGACGAAAAAGCCTCGGGAGAAGGGTAAGCCGAAGCTTGGTAAGCTGCTGATTGAGTATGAGGCTGGTTCTCAGGTTATTATCAAGATGGATTCGAGTGTTCAGAAGAGTTTACCTCATAAACGTTTTCACGGGAAGATAGGCACGGTCTTGGAGAAGCGGGGTCGTGGGTACGTGGTGAGCGTTTCCAAGGGCAATGCTATTAAGAAAATAATTGTTCGATCTGAACATTTAGAGCCGTATAAAGGGTAGTTGAGTATGGACAATAAAGAGTTAAGTGAAAACCGGCTCACTTTGCCGCAGGTTAAGAAGGTGTTGGAGGCAATTGGTGAGGAAAATTTGGATCAGTTTCAACGGCGCACTTTGGATTACGTGAACAAGTTTTCTAAAGTGGAAGCTAAGACGGCGGAGAAACTTTTAGGGAAGCTTGTGAAGGAGTTTGATCTAGACGAGGCTGAGGCGGTTCAGGTTGTTAATTGCATGCCTGAGACTGTGGATGAGCTGCGCGTTTTCTTGGCTGGTGGTCGCAGGATTATGGAAACCACAAAGTTGGAAGCTATTGTCGCGCTTTTGAATGATAGTAGGTCAGTGAAATAGCGAAGTTTGCTAATACCTTTTAAGCAGTAAGCGCGAATAGAAGTGAAGGGGTTACGGGACTATTATGGATAAGCGATACGAAGAGTACGCTTACGTGCTTGACTTCTTGCCGCATGGCAGAGCCGGGTTTCGCGCGAGTGGCCGAGCGGGCTACCGAGCGGGAGCTTTGATTGAGTGTGTGGGCGAAGAGTTTTTCACGTTGCTGGAGGCTTTGGTGAAGGAAGGGTTGATGCTTAAGCCCAGCGATCGTGTGTACGTGGGTAAAGACGCACGGGAAGAGGTTACGTACATTATCGGCCGTATCGGCTTTGACGAGTTGACTGCTGCCGCGAAAGCGGAGCTTCCGAGTGTGGTTAGCTGTATAGTTTTGAATCGTGAAAAGTGGTTTGTGAACTTTTTCAACACGGCACGTGCGATTACGCCGCGTATGCACGCTTTAGAGTTGGTGCCGGGTATCGGGAAAAAGTACATGTGGCAAGTGATTAATCAGCGCGAACGCAAGCCGTTTGAGAGTTTTGACGATCTGCAGAAGCGGACTGAGTTGCCCAATCCTGTGAAGCTGATTACGAAACGGGTGTTGGAGGAGCTTGAGGGCGACAGCAAGTACCGATTGTTCACGCGGGTTCATTAAGGCGTAAGGGATGAGCGTTTCAGAAACGAAGCATCTGCTTCGAAAGCATCGAATTGTTCCGAACAGGCTTTTGGGGCAGAACTTCATGGTTGAGCCTTCGATTTTTCCTAGGCTCGGCGATTATGCTTCACTGAATAAAGACGATGTGGTACTGGATGCTGGCGCAGGCTTCGGTTTTCTAACGCGGTCTTTAGCAGACAAATGCCAAATGGTTATAGCGGTTGAGAAAAACACTCATATTGTCGCGGTGCTGCGTGAACAGCTCACAGGATTTGCTAACGTAACAGTGATTGAGGGTGACGTGTTGAAGGTGACGGTTCCAGGATTCAACAAGGTGGTTTCGATTCCGCCTTACTATCTGTCTTCTCGTTTGATGATGTGGCTGTTGGACCGAATCTTCGAGTGCGCTGTCTTGATTTTGCAGAGGGAATTTGCGAATCGATTGGTGGCTGCCGTGGGCAGTGATGCTTACGGGTGGCTTACGGTTGTCACTTATCACAGTGCTACGGTTGAGCTTTTGGATGTGGTTCCTAAATCGATGTTCTATCCTCAGCCCGAAGTAGATTCAGTTATAGTGCGTTTAACGCCTTGGCACAAAGCTCCTTTCGAAGTTAAGGATGAAGCATTTTTCAGGAGTATAGTGCGGTGGCTTTTCACGCAGCGTAACAAGAAGCTTGGCAACTCGCTTGCGCCTTTCATCAGGAGCACGTTTAAAATGGCTAAGGAAGACGCGGAAAAATTGGTTTGTACTCTTCCTTTTCGCGAAAAACGTGCCAGAGAACTGCAATCTGAAGATTTTGGAGAGTTAGCAAATGCCTTTGCCCGCTAAACGCGTTTACTATGGCGATTATGTGTTTGTTGTTGATGAAAATGTATACGAGCCTGCTGAGGATACGTTTCTTTTCGCCGAAAACTTTCAGGTAGAAGCTGGCGCTAGCGTGCTGGACTTGGGCACTGGCTGCGGCATCCTCGGCATACTCGCCGCTGAGAAGGCTGGGATTGTCGTTGCGGCTGATGTGAACCCGTACGCTGTTCGCTGTGCAAAAGAGAACGCAAAATTCAACAATGTACGTGGTAAGATGGCTTTCGTGCAGGGGGACTTGTTCACTTGGTTAAGCGAAAAAACCAAGTTTGACGCCATATTTTTTAACGCTCCTTACTTACCTGTGGACAAGGGCGAGGCGGCTTCTTGGATTGGACGCGCTTGGTCGGGTGGGGGGTCTGGCAGGCAGGTCATTGACCGTTTCATTTCTGAGGTTCCGAGGCACCTGAAGCTGACGGGGCGGTTTCTTTTGATGCAGTCTACGTTGGCAAATGTGGATGAGACTGTGCGCAGGTTTGCCGATTGTCACCTGACCGCGGGAGTTGTTGCTGAACGTGCATTGCCGTTCTTCGAGACTGTGGTACTTATAGAAGCAAGGTTTTGATGATGTTTATTAATTCATATTTGTGGTGCGCAAGCTATTATTAGCGGTTTTCTGGTATTTCATGCGGTGTAAACGGTTGGAATCTGAATCCGAACGCATTTCTACCTCAACACGTGCAACGCATCCCAAAAGCCACATCAAACTCATTGCGATAGTAGCTGTCGTGGCTGTCTCCATTGTAATTGGCGCTTTCCTTGTGAGTGGTTTCATTTCAAGCCCTCAGGATGACACTTCCCCCGCTCAGGATCAGGATGAATGGCTGTTCAAGGACGCGTACGCAACATATGAAGGCTCAACAACCTTCACCTCCGACGATATTGACATGTACGATATGTCAATGGATATTGATTTTAATGTAAGGCAGGAAGTTGTTGACTTCAACACTACACACGCGTTAATCTCTACCTCCTTCCAAATGTGTTCATCCCTTAACGGAATGGATGGCGAAACTGTGGAGGACGAGAACAGCACCTGGGTTCCGCTATCACAGATGGGCTTCATGGGCGCATTCGAGGATGTTAACCTCACAAGCAGTTACAAGTCCACTGTGAATATTGCTGGCTTGGGAACTAGAACCTGCACGGTTTACGAGTACGCAATCTTAGATGAAGGTTTAACGATGAAAGTGTATGTTGACGATGCAATCGACTGGCCCTTAAAGATGACTGTAAGCATGACAGGCGAAAACTCCATTAATCTGAGCCTAGACATAAACCTAATAGACACAAACATACCCGCACTAAAATAGCCGCGTACTAACCGCCAAACCTCATTTTCTATTTTTGGGGACGCTTTACTATTCAATCCTTAAGGGCGTTCGCTACTTGGAACAGTGTGTAAACGTCCTGATATATGAGAGTGATGTCCAACTCCTCACAAACAACACAATGGCACTTAAGCCTATATAAAAGGGAAGGGGGGAGTCTCACGAGAGCAATGAAGGAACAAATACAGAGCGACAGGTTAGCTGTACTCTCTGAAAGTGTAGTTGCATTTTGTGCAGCGCAGGAACTGGGTTGAAGATTCGTCAGCGCTTCTTGTTTGCACTTGCCAGACATAAGCAACGTTGTTTCCGCATTTGGGGCATTCGATTCGAACGGTTGGAAGTGTTCTGAGCTTTTGTTCTTCTTTGCCTATCACAGCTACAAGCTGCTGTGGATTATGCTGGATTTCCTTGCCGATTTTGGGTTCCACTTTCTTGGCTGATTCCTGCTTTTTGTACCCGCATTTAGGGCAGACAAGCATTAAGGATGCTCCTTTGCCTGTTTTAGGTTTTTTAAATTCGAGGCGAGAACCACATTTCGGACAGAATTCCATGATTCGGTACTCCGTTATCCGTTTTGGATTCACTTTACGTGGTGTCTTTTAAACTTTTTCTAGTTCCAAGCCTACAGATGGCTTATGCCAGACGCGATAAGGTGGGCAACACGAAGGGCTTCCGGAATGTTGCTTCGCGTCGAAGTCAACCGCAAGATTTTCTGCGCGTCCTCTTTTGAGACCCCAACCGTTTGCATATAGACCTTCGCTTCCGCGTTTCTGGTGGAAACTTGGACAGGCTCGCCCGCCTTGAGAATCGTTTTCCAACGCTCCTCACTCCAGGGAAGGTTCTGGAGCGCCTTACGGACCTCTGCAAGGTCAGGTTTTTCCCGCGTGACCGTTACGACCGGCAGCTTTGTTACCCCATAAAGCGATTCAACGTCGACTATGTTGAAGCCGGCGAACGTTATGCCGTTCAGCATTATCACTCTCAGCTGCTTGTAGTGGGGTGAACTGGTTATCATGGCAGATATTTTT
The DNA here is from genome assembly GCA_964655035.1 of uncultured Candidatus Bathyarchaeia archaeon. GTDB lineage: Archaea > Thermoproteota > Bathyarchaeia > Bathyarchaeales > Bathycorpusculaceae > SG8-32-3. The sequence goes on from CAZZLA010000014.1 coordinate 10,992, forward strand.
TCGGTGGCGTCGAAGCCGTCTACCGCTATCTCAGTATGCATTACGCCGTCGAGCCAGTAGCCTCCGCGGAAGACAACGCCGATGACAGGAACTTGACCTTTCACATGCGGGATGAACGCGCCGTCGTCTACGCCTAGAACTCGGATTTCAGGTTTTATCACGCGAAAACTTTTGCGGCTCAAAACGGTTTTTTCCTCGGGTTTGGATGGTAAGTATTTTGTGGGCGCGTTATAAGTTTAGCGTGTTACGTATCAGCTGTTAAGGATAAAAGTCTTCTCGTTAGAGAAAACGCTGGGCAATAACGAATTAATCAGAAAATTATGTTTAGTACTTTCGGTTTTGCAACACGAGGAATAAATTAGGCTTTAAGGGCTTTCGTCAGTTCCTTATTGAAAGCGTCGTTTTCTTCGCGGGCTTTTTCAGCAGCTTTAATCAGCGCGGTTTCAGGTTTCGTAGTGCCTTTCATCCTAACGTAAATCACAGGGTTCGACGCTAAAGGGTGCGGTACATCGTAACCCGCCAAATCCACTTTCGCGTCTTCCAAGAGCTTTTTCTGCAGCAGGTTACAAAAACCGTGACCTGCCCCTTCAACTTCTATCTTTAGCTCATTTCCTTCCTTCTTTAACACCTTAATCTTCAATTTCAAATCTCCCCTTGTCCGTAATCCAAAGCGGTTTTCCGTTTTTCAATGTTTCCGCAGTTCGGACACCGCATCTCATACCGCTTAAGCTCAAGCAAATTTGCACAGCGAGTACAAAAAGCGTAAACTACACCTAAATTTTTATCGTTGGTGGAAAGATGATAAACCTGATTCTTGTCGCTGATAACTTTAGCCCGTATAATGTCGCCTGATTTGCATACTTCAGTCATGGAATTAACATAACGTTCTCGCACGTCGGAAACGTGAAGTACGCCTGTGAAAACGCCTGAGAGCCTTCTATCGCCCAGCTTGAAAATTCTAACCAGAACGTTGTCAGATTGAGCGTGACCGACTTGCCCGACGACGGTGGATGAGATTTTCGGAACGGTTTCAGCGTTAATTAATGGATACACAGAGACACGTTTGCTCAACAAATCCATTAACGCACGACCAACAATCTTAGAGTAGATTACACCGTCTCTTACGTATGTTCCAGAGTCTGGAATGAATTCTTCGATGACACCTAAGCGCTCTCCGGGTAATACTAATTGACCACTTTTATGTCCAGATGCTTTCGGATTCATGTAATTTCCCTTATTGTGAAATATAAACGATACAGAGGCTTTCTCTGAACGGGTATATCCTAAGGTTCTATGCTTCTCAATAAACCTTTTGATTGCGCGCCCACAAAAAGGCCTCAGTCGCTTTTCTTTATAAGGTAAAGATCAACTATAAAATCGTGTTTCGTTTTAGTGTGGAAGTCGAACATGCGCGGAATAGTCATAGGTATCGCGTAAACTGCCTTGACCACGCCGTTGTGGCTCTTAACGAACTTCTCGACAAACGGGGAAGGCGCAACCTGCAGCAGACTTCCAGGGTTTGCTTTAAGCCTTTTCATCAACTGCTTGTCTGTGTGCGGGTGATTATGAAGTGAATAAACTACTTTGCCAACCTCCAAAGCCTTTTCCAAAAATTTTCGGTCGGCAGCCCGCTTTTGCACGCCGAACGGGGGATTCTGAAGCACCGTGTCAAAGCTGCCTGTTACGGCGGCAACATCACCAACGACCCATTGAACATTGGTTTTGACTCCTGTTTTCGCCGAGTTTTCTAACGCGGTTCTTATCGCTGTTTTGTCAATGTCAACGCCTGCAACGCATTTTGCTCCCAGATACGCGGCAGCTAGAGCGAGACGACCAGTGCCGCAGCCTAAATCCAAAACTTTCTTACCAATCACGTCGTCGTTTGCGTATGCTGCCAAGTAAAGCAACGTCGCCGCAACGGCTTCTGAAGTGGTGTATTGCTCAAGACTTGCTTGAGGAGAAGGATGAGGCTTTATCTGAGACAGGAACAGCTCTAAGTCTAATCTTCGAATAATCCTTTTTGAAGCAGGGTTTCCCATGAAGAATCGCCGACGGCCACCATGAACTCGTTAACGGTTAAAACAGGCTTTAAGAATTTCGCTGGGGCGTCAAGAGAGATGCGGGGGCAAGCGGTGTTCACGTACGCGTCCACGGAAGGAAACTCCATCAACGCTTCAGGCAAGACTTCCCGGATAGCAAAGAGGAAAGCCGTTTTCCCGTGTTTTTCCGCCATCTCCTTAATTTTCAAGGCGTCATCTAAATGCTTTTGGCCCAGTTTTAAACCGACCAAGACGCCGAAGGTTCTAGCGTGTTTCGCTTCTTCCATCGAGGCCCATCTTTGTTTTAGGATTTTCTGCGCCTCTTCGTCTATTGAGTAAGCCGTGTTTTCATACGGGTCTGCGATTATAGTTGGTTTGGACGTGCTGAGGGCGATCCCTAACGCGTGGAATCGTCCGCCGCCGATGAACAGGAAAGCCTCAACGTCGTTGGCTACCGACCTGACGTTGCTGTAGTCGCAGCCGATCACCTGCCCCGAGTAATTCACTCGCCCCGCGTCACCCACCACCACTGTCTTTCCAGCGCGAACAAGAATTTCTCGAGCCTCATCAAGCGTCTGTACATGCTGCACCGTGGTTGCCAAGCCTATTTTGCCATACTTGCTTAGCAGCGGAAGGCCTTTTTCCACGCCTTCAGCAACTGTCACGGTTGCCCTGGCTTCCACGTAAACTGTCGGGACCTGTTCATGCTTCACGAGTTTTGCATGCCCGAAATGTATTATAAGGTCGATTCCTAAGCGCTCTGCTTCAGCAGTGGCGAGGTCGCAGGCGCCGTAGCAGGGGTCTGCCGAGATAATGGGAACCACACCCATTTTTTCGATAATCTTGGCTAAGCGTGGGCCTTCAGGTTTTAGGCCTTCAGGCAGTTGTAGCAAAACGCGTTTTGCGCCAAGCTTGGCGATTTCCTGTTTTATGCGTTCTTCCTCAAAATCGAAGCCTTTCATACTTATGCGCCAACGAGATACCCTTATGCGAAACTTTAATAGAAAGAGGAAAAGGCAAGTTTTGCGCTGTGCCGCGTTGCTAAGGCGTCCATTCCCAGTCTTGAACTGGTTTTCTTAGAGGACATCCCTTTGCTATCGCAGCTTGCTCCGCAAGGCGTTCAAGAATTATCTTCTGCTCTACGCTGGCAACGTGCTTTTTCGTGGCTAGAATGGCGTCGTTGTTTACGGATATGCTGTCGATTCCGGCGCGGACGAGGAATTCTGCGAAGTCTGGCAGGTTTGAGGGGCCCTCCCCGCATATCGAGACAGTGCAGCCGTTTTCATGCGCCACTTTGATAAGGTGAACGATTATCCTTTTCACCGCAGGGTCTCTTTCATCGAAGTAGCCCATTTGACCCAA
>CAZZLA010000015.1:0-12686 GCA_964655035.1 uncultured Candidatus Bathyarchaeia archaeon
TCTTGATATCATAGCCTGAAGCTAAATAGAGCTCCGTAGGCACAACAGGAAAAGCAACTATAGCATAGCTTGATTTTGTTTGAGGCGGAGAATCATCATTCATGTACTCTGCATAAGAAAAACCATCATCTCCGTATGAACTGGTTCTGTTTCTTAAAGGGTAAACTTCAGTCCAATCATCTGCAAAGTGAGGCTTAACACGAATATTATAGAATGTTTGATAGCTTGAGTAATCAAAGGGCTGGTTAGTAATTGTAATTTCAATCGTATCATTACTTATTAGCTTAGTTTCATCTAACCCAGTGTAAGAGTTTGTAGTAGTTACGGTGTATGAAGCATTTACAAACTTCACTGTGAATTCTGGTACTGAAGGTTTAGGTGCTGACTGAGCAAACGCAGAACCAACCATAACCAAACTAGACAATACCAAGATAGTAATGAGCAGCAGGGTTGCACCTTTACTCATGATAGTCCCTTACAATAACTATCGTACTTCAGCCTAAAAGGCGTATTTGTAAAGATTCCTTGACTCAACAATTCTTGACAAACAAAAACCACATATATTGGAGATTGAAAATTTAATCTCAAGATGCAAAGTTTTCTACGTTCCAAAACTGACACCTCTATTAAAATTGCAACTGGAAAAGCCACATAGAACATTAGAGAATAGTTCTAGAAGCATCTTCCATAACTATTAATACAAAATTAGGCAACTACAATTGTTTTCACTTCACATTAGCGGAGGTGAGAGAGAATGAATAAAAAACTGTTAGGAATTGCTGTTGTCTTGATGGCTGTAGCTATGCTGGCAACTCCAGTAATGGCTATTGGTCCTATGAACCCAAACGCAGTGGAAAAGAACAAAAATCTAAGTCAGGTGTCTTACGGAGTTGGACTCTACCCCCCACTTGGGACTCATGAAGCTATAAATAATGAGTGGTTACCTGAAACAGCCACTATATTTGGAGTTGCAGAGCATGACATGTGGATAGATGCTGCAAGATACTATAGAGGGAATGCTTTTGTCATTCCTAATACTGACACCCCACCTGTCCCCTACCAAGTGTATCAGATGGACAATGAAAACAAATGGCTCTATCTAGACCAAGATGTTTTTGAGATAATGATGGGTGTATGGGGTTTTGACCCAAATGTAATTCCGTTTATTGTAGCAATGTATCCTCAAGGAATATACTATAAATGGAACCTTGTGGGACAGTAGATAAGAACCAATCAGCCCTCATTCTCATTTTTCGTTACAACCATGTATTTTTTGACTGCTTTTCTCTACGCTCCCTGATTTTGTTTTATTGGTCATTAAATACTTCAAATGCTCCAAGAGCACTGCCTACGCTTAGGTAGCGAGGTGAAAAGTCAAAATGAAAATAAAATGTGTAAAAGCTGAGTGCCCCATATGTGGAAGTGCAGGCTCATGCCAAATATTTCTCAACAAGCAGAATAAAATCAAATACGGTAGAGTTAGACATATAATCCATAAGAATGAACCAGGCTACAATCCAAATATCAAATATAACTTCAATTACTGTAAGATTGAGGATTTGTCACAGCTGGAAACTTTGTTGCATTCTATAAATTTTCAATTCCCTAAATCTAAACAAAACTGTGTGGGTCAAAACTTAACTAAAAATAATGTTGACCTAATGGCTCAACCTCAAGATTTTGGTCACAAAAATTTAAGCCCTAATTGTGTGTGGTGCCGGGGGCGGGATTCGAGCCCGCGACTTCTGGGTTAGGGCGTCTGGTCCCTTTTCTCTCCAGATTATGAGTCTGGCGCCCTAGCCAAGCTAGGCTACCCCGGCACAAGCTGTTTTCCAGTTTTGATTTTGGCTTCTCATCGGTCATTGAAGCCTGTAGCTATGTAACTCTCTTTGCTTTGAATTAAATCTTTTTCATTCGGGCTGCTAAGCTGCGCTTTTACATAACCTGAGGATTGCTGGCGAATTCGAGTGATGCGTTTCGCGCAGACTTTGACTTTTCAAAACGAAGTTAAATCTGTATCGCTTTTTTCTGTGTTGCTTAGAGGAGCTGATGAGGTGAATTGGAGTCTAAGTGGCTCTGTTGATTTCCAACGATTCTTTGAGGCTAAAGAATATCCCACCAGCTTCCATGAGGAAGAATCGAGTGCTTACTTAGTGATTGCCCTTATCGACTATTTAGAATATGTAGTTTCGTCACCTAACTTATATTTCTCGAAGAAAACCTTAGCTAACGTACGAGTGAGTTAGGGGTGAAGTAAATGTTTAGAAGACGCAGAGAGATAAGGGAGCATTTGCTAGAGCTTATTGAGAAGTTTCGAAAGAAGGGCGCTTTGAGTCCTGCAAAAGCAATGACTGCCGAAGAACTTGGGCTTCCAAGTGAATTCAAGGAAAGGATGAAGAGGCGTTTAGGTCAGTTAAGTGTTTTTGTTGAGGTTGACGGCAAGTACTATCTTTCAGAAGAACGTCTGAAGGAAGTAAAAGACAAGATTGATGAAAGAAGACGAAACAGAAATTGGTGAAGCCCCCAACTTGAATTGCCTTTTTTCCGTCTGGATTCTCACCTATATCTCGGCTTCCCGAAAACAGTTGGGAAGTGAAAAAAGAGAGGAGGTTTCAAGAAATTTCAAACATTGACTCGCTGGAAGAACAGGTAATCCCAATTCTATCCATCAAAACAGCTTGGAAAATTAAGGGTGCGGCGCTGTAAGTAACTTCGCTGCGTCGGATTCTGCCCACGCCTTCATAGTTATTGTGCGGATGTTACCCATGCTGCCCAAGCATAAAAGAATAGCCATAACGTCATTATCTTTTGGAACCTCAATAATAGCCACAAAATCATATTTTCCCATCGTGTAGAACAGCTGCATTTTCCCTCCAGCCTTGTTGACCATGTCGTGCGTTACCTTAGCTCTTTTGGGGGCTTCCGTAACTTTTTTTATACCCTGATCAGTCCAGTTGCCAAGCACTACAAAAATAGGCATACCTTTCACCTCCAAAAAATCTGAGCTAACTAAGAATAAAAACATTTACGTTTTTTATTTTATGAAACCTGTGCTGCTTCTTTCAATTTTTTTTGTTTGCTGCTCAAGTTGCTTGAATGCTTGCAAAACAAAGGAAAGTGAAAAATTAGATATACTTCTTCTATGAAATCAAAACTGATTAGAAAGATTGATGAAAAGATATTTGCAGTTTTCACTTATCATGCTTAGCATAGCACTGTTGCTCTCGGCAGCAGGTGCTCTTTCCCTGCTTCAATTAGGCGGATACGTGCCTTTTTGGATTTGGGCAACATTAGGTTTCAACTTCTTGGTCAGTATTGCACTTTTTCTGTTAGCCTATTCTGTTTATAGCGATAATAAGAAAAAGGCTGTTCCTAAGCGCGAAAAAATTAAAATGCCTAAGCAACCCGTTGTAAGTCAACGAACCGAAAGGCCAAAGGAACCTGTCGTAAAGACGGTGGTGGCTGCGAGTGATACAAGATCAGAAAAGCTTGAAGCACTACGTAACGCTGTTTTGAACCCTGCTTCTTCTCCATTAGTTGAAGAAGACGTACAGCATGTTTTCCTTAATTTTGTTGATGAATTAACCCCTTGGCACATGAGAATGCTTAAATTTCTTGATAACCCTGAAGAATGGCTTAGGCAAAGTGCGATTCCCGTTCCAAAGAATGCTTTAGGAACTGCTTTGTCGGTCCTTTTTACTGCTTTTCCAGAACTAGAAACAAGAAAGGCTTTTGCAAGACAGTTATTTCGAGATTTGTCATCGAGGGGGCTTGCTTCTGATTGGGAGTCTATGAATATTGTAACTAGCAGAAGCGGGATGTTTGCCAGTCATACAACAAGTCTGGGTAGGCAATTTCTGGAATTTGTCACTTCATCGGTCAAGAAGGACCAAGACATGACCTAACACGCTGAAAGAGTATGACCTGGTGGGTGTTTCGCTAAGTTCTGAGCTGCATCTGGCAGAGGAACCGGTTGAACCTTAGGCTTTTGAGATTTTACTTCATTTTTTATGTTTGTCTGTTTTGTCAAGCGCCACTTTTCCCTCATGCAAGGGTTTGTCGATGGCTTTCACATAGTCGAAAACTATCATCTGTTCAGTTTCATCAAAATCGTGGATTGGGACGTACCTGTAGTTAACAACGGGTTTAGTCTTCTCTTGTCCCAGCATTGATAGAAACTGAGGTCGTCTAAACCAAACCATCAAGCCAGTTAGGGTGATGTTGAAGTGTAAAATGTAGGGTTTCTGTACATCTTTGAAGCCGACATACCAGCAAGTATAGTCTTTTTCCCTCTGTTGACAGCAGTAGGGTCTAAGGTTAACGCGCGCGCTACTTTCTTTTTTTCTCGATTTTCTCGACGGCGGAAGCGGTTCCAACGTAAGCGGTGTCAGCTAAGTTGATGAATAGTCCGGTTTCGACTACGCCGGGAATAAGCTTCAGCTCCTTCTCGAGTTCTGCAGGGTTGTTTATGGTTCCGAAGTAGGCGTCGATTATTGCGTTTCCATTGTCTGTTATTACGGGTCCTAGCTTGTTTTTTCCTTCTCTTAAAATTGGTTTTCCGCCAGCGACCTTTATTCTGCGTTGTACTGGGGCTATGGCGAACGGGAGGATTTCAACTGGTATGGGCTGATTGTTCTGGCCGAGCGTTGTGACTTTTTTGTTTGCTTCGGCGATGATGATGTTTTGTTTTGATGTTGATGCTACGATTTTTTCTCTGGCGAGTGCTGCACCCATGCCTTTGATCAGGTTTAGGTTTGGGTCTATTTGGTCTGCTCCATCGATGGTTACGTCGAGGGTTGGGTGTTCTTCGAGGGTGGTTATGGTTATTCCTTGTTGGACTGCTAACAAGAAGGCTTGGTAGGAGGTTGGCACGGCAAGCACGTTTAGGTGTTCGCGTTTTATTTTTTCGCCTAGGGCTTTTATGGCGTAGGCGGCTGTGGTTCCACTGCCCAAGCCTACGGTGAAGTCGTTTTTGACGTGTTCTACAGCTGCGTAGGCTGTTTTTTTCTTGGCTTCCTCTGCTTGTTTAGGATTCAATTTCCATCTGTCCCAGTTTGTCTAGTACTTTTTCTACTTCGTTTCTGATTTCTTCTATTCGTCTTTCTGCTTCGGTTTTCGGGCTTGGTTTTGCCGGTGCTTTCTTCTTTCTTTTGGGTTTGCCTTTTTCTTCTTCTTCTTCCTCTTCTTCGCCTGTTTCCAGTTCTTCGGGCAGTTGTGATTTGGGCATTTTGACGGGGATTTCTTTCACGGTTTGCACGTCGATTTTTGATCGGAGTTCTTCGACTTTTGTGCTTAGGTCTCCGAAGCGTTCGCTGAAAAGTTTCATTAGGTCTTCTTGCATGCCTTCAAGCTCGTGAAGCGCCACGATGGTTTCGTCTTTTGCCATGGAGTCTTTGACTGCCATCATGCGGTTTTTGTAGCTGCTGGCTAGGCGTTCGCGTTCTTGTTCGCTGATTTTTCCTTCCGCGTGGGCTTCGTAAAGGTGCCTTATGGCGTCGCTTAAAATTTCCCTTTCCAAGTCAAGGATGCGGAGTTCGTTTTTTGCTTGGGATGCGTCGGTTGACTGGACGCTTTTGGTGAGTATGAATGGTAGACCTGTGAGGTCTGGTTCCTCGGATTTTCCAGGAGCTTCTGAAGGTGTTTTTCCCAGTTTTCGCATGGCGTAGATGACTATTACAACGGCAATGGTCACCACTAACACTATCGCTATTATGGTTACGGGATCACCTAAAGCCATGTTATACTCAGTACTTCATTGCTTTTTGTATATATATAAATTATATAGCGTGTTTCCGACTTGCGCTTATGATCAATAGAGGAGTAAAGGAGCCGAAATTCACGCTGTTAAAGTGTAAACTAGCGGACAAGAACTGTTATGCTCGGAACAGTCTATAGCCCACTCATATATACTGAACTGCATGAAACTGCTGCACTAGCGCGGATAGACCCCCCCTCTACCTTTTCTGCATAGAATTTCTATTAGGGCTCCAAATATGGTTGCGTTCATATCTTCCCTTTCGTGACGCCCTAAATTGCCTCCGTGGAACCTTTTAGCTATTCTTTGGTGGTTTGTTCTGTCATTTTTTTAACGAAATTTTTAATGTTTCCCGCGCTTCCGTAGACGGTCAGGTGCCCATCCGTTTCCTCGCGGAAAGAAAGACTTGTTTCTACGGCAAGCTGCTTCAGCGTCTCAAGGGGCAGGTTGGCTAACGGCTCAACGCGAATCCACTTCTGGTCACGCGGCAAGCCTGTGATGAACTTCGCCTCCGCTTTTTCTTTACTTTTACTTGGCACGCCGCAAGTCACGCACGTATCGCAACTCGCCTCTTCCAAACGCCGCAGCCATTCGTCAATCCGCGCTGGCGCAAACGTCTTCTGCGCCTCAGTTATGAGATAGGCTTCCACGCTTCCAAGGTACTGCTCAATTTTCGGCGCGGTTTCGCCGCGGTCTTTCTCCGAGGCATCCATGATTTTCGTAAGCACCTTCGCCGACTTCAAATCATTCAAGACCTTTTGCGGGGTTGCCAACTCTTTCTTCCGAAGTTCAATAAATATCTCTTCCAGAATCTTCCAAACAGCCTCGTAACCCATACTCGGTCACACCACTTTTCTAAGCGCGCAGGCGTTATAAAGAGTTGTTCCCGTGACACTTCAGAAAGGAATAAATCAACTCACGCGCGCTAAAAGAAAACCAACCCCTTCCTCCAACTCGACAAAAACGCCTTCATCCAACGCGCCACAAGCGAAGAAATGCTGGTGCCGCCATACTTCCGAAAAATGGAAGACTACAACCTCAACGGTCCTCCGTTGCTGCGAGGGATTCCCCCTCCCGAACCTCTAAGCGTAGCCGATTTCGAACAACACCTGCAACGGCCCAAGACTGTTGTCGTGGACACACGGACTCCCGCAGTGTTTGCAGGCTCCCACATACCCGCCTCGTTTAGCCTATGGCTGGGCGGAACCAGCGCTTACCCAGGCTGGATACTGGATTACAATCAGAGAATTCTGTTTGTGCACGAAAGGAAAAGCGATATGGGCACGGTGGCAGCGCACTTCTGGCGCCTAGGCTTTGATAACCTGGTTGGTTTCCTGTGCCCTGGCATAAGCGAGTGACAAGACGCGGGCAAACCCTTAAGCCACATCAGCACGTTATCCGCTTCAGAGCTCAAGTCGCGGCTGGAAGAGAACCCTCTGGTGGTTGGGGACGTTCGGATACCCAGCGAGTGGAAAGAAGGCTACATACAAGCAACCGAACGCATATTCTTCGGTAACTTAGCGAGCAAAGCAGGTTCCCTGCCACGAAACAAGCCTACAGCCCTTATCTGCTCGGTAGGACAAAGAGCCAGCACAGTCGCTCGCCTACTAAAGCAAGAAGGGTTCAAAGAAGTCTATAACGTGCTGGGCGGAATGACCGCGTGGACAAATCTGGGGTACCCGACGGTGAAATAACGCTTATTTCTGGGACGCTTCTTTCACGGCTTCAACGAATTCACTCAAGATTCTGTAGGTTATACCCCAAACTACCGAGTCCGCCAATACGAACGCAGGAACCTTGCCGAAACTAAACTCCGTTGTGCCCTTGCTTTGGATTAACTCTTCGTAAGGCACCCAAATGAACGTCTCCAACTCCGCCTCACTCAGCTTCAGCTCAGGCTCATCCTCAAGAAGCACCACAAACGGAAGAATAACGAAATCAGGCTTCGGCTCCGACCGTACAGCGTCTAAGACGCCGAGAAAGCGGCACCGACCAAGCGTTACGCCCGTCTCCTCCAACGTTTCCCGCATAACCGTGTCCTTCAGGCTCAGGTCTTTCGGCTCCCGCTTTCCACCTGGAAGTGCCATCTGCCCCGACCACGTGTCAGACGGGTTTTCGACCCGCTTCACCAAAAGCAAGTCAAAGTCGTTTCGCCTAGGTTTCAAAAGTAATGCTACGGCCGCGTTTGCGCCTTGCTTGTCTGAAATGGGCTTCAGCACTGCTGGAAGTTTTGCGATGACTTCTGCGCTGACCAATTTGATTCCTCATCACACTGAAAGGGGCGAAGCTGTCCTATTTGAATTAGCGAATTGCATAATAAAACATTTGCAACGTGCCGTTTCCCATAGGCTATACAAAAGCCATACGCGTGAATCAGCTCTTTTTTGTTGCCGCAAGCTTCAAGCTTTCAAGTGCAATTCCACTATACTGGCTTTCGCTCACATCTCGGTCTTCATGCAGAATCTTTACCTCAAAACCCGCAACTTCAATCTTGTGCAGATAATCTTCTTTCAGCAGCGCGCCCGCCACACAACCACAAATCAGTTCACTGTTATTTTTTTGTTCGTCACCGAGTTCTTTCAGAAGAACGATATCGGAAACGTACATTCTGCCGCCTTTCTGTAAAACCCGATACGCCTCGTTGAAGACTTTGGATTTGTCTGGGGCGAGATTTATCACGCAGTTGCTGATTACAACGTCAACCGACCCGCTTTCAACGGGCAGGTTCTCGATGTCGCCCAGCCTAAACTCAACATTGGTGAAACCGTGCTTTGCAGCTAACGCTCTGGCTTTGTTCACCATCTCTTCCGTCATGTCAACTCCGATGACCTTGCCTGACTCGCTAACTTTCTTGGCCGCTAAAAAGCAGTCAAATCCCGCACCGCTGCCAAGATCAAGCACCACATCTCCCTCTTTTATGTTTCCCAGTGCCGTGGGGTTGCCGCACCCTAAGCCCAGATTAGCTTCAGGAACAAAATTGAGTTCCTCATCAGAATATCCTATGCTTTTAGAAATTTCCTGAGCGGAACTCTGGCCGCCGCAACTGCAACAAGAGCACGCGTCGCTTTCAACAGCTATTTTGGCGTAAGCTTGCTTCACCGTCTTTTTTACATCTATTTCCTTCATAATATCTACCCTGTCATGTCGTTATGCTTGTGTTTTCTGCAGTTTTCGGACTAGCTCACGAGTCTTTTCCTTCGAAGGGTGCGTTATGGCGCTTGTAGGGCATTGTTCCTGGCAGCCTGTGCAGAATACGACGCAGTTGTTGGGGTTTTTCACGGCAGAGACTTTTTTTCCTTCTTTCTCTTCGATTTCGTACACTCCGAGTTTGCAATAGTCTACGCATTTTACGCAGCTCATGCACTTGTCATAGTCTATTGTTGGTCCCCAAGGTATTTTGTTTCGAGGGACACCGTGATATGTTTCTTGGCTCGTTTTTATGCCTCCGTTTGATGTTTCTGTTCATATGAATATATAGCAATATTTAAATATTTATATATATTATGTTGATTCATGCCTTCAAAACCAACCAGTCTCACACGCTTTAGAGCCAAAATCTTCAACGCACTCTCAGACTCCATTAGACTAGAAATAATAGAGTTTCTACGCGACGGAGAAAAATGCGTGTGCGAAATCACGCCCCACTTGAAACTCGCCCAACCAGTTGTCTCACGCCACCTAAAAATACTCAAAGACGCAGGCTTGGTCAAACGACGAAAAAAAGGCACCTGGCATATGTACTCAATAGTTGACCCTGAAGTCTACGATGTGATTGACGGGCTAACTCCAGAACTGCTTGCTGCGCTCAAACAGAGAATAATCGAGCAAATAGCGTAAAAGAAGAAAGAAAAGCTGCATGGCATTAGGTAAGAAAACTTGGAAAAAAGGATTTTGGAATAACAATTAGGTCGTCCAAAACGAGAACACCGCTAAACCCTCGCCAAGCTCCCGCTTAATGAAACGAATTACGTCTTCATCTTCCAAGTAGCGAACTCCATTTCTGTCTCTGTGTATCGGGATGCCGGTTTCTCTTAACACGTTTTCGTTTCCCTTGGGAAAATCAAGATAAACGTAGTAGCCGCCTTGCACGAGAAGAATTAGCCGTAACGCCGTAAGCTCCTTTGTCCTCGATACGCCATTCTGGTCAATGCTGTAGACGATTGAGTCAGGCTTAAATTCAGTGACCAAACGCTTAAACTCCGCCCACTTCCTGACTCTAACCAAGTCACTCAACATTGCCACCGCCCGTCTTCGCTAGCAAACTGCGCTTGCTTCCAATTTGAGAAAAACACGACTATTATTCGTTATGCTCCTTCTGCGGCGGAATGTCTTTCGGAGAGCCTTTCATAGCCTTCGTCATTCGCGGCAAGCTTCCTGGGCTGTTTTTCGGATTCAGAAGCTCCTCAACAAGCTTATTCAGCCTCTGGTAAATGTGGCAGTTCTTGCTGTGGAAAATCAGCTTACCAGTCTCCAACGAGAGATTCCCGCGGCTGTTAATCTCCTTCACAAAGGCTTCGTTGAAAAGCTGCAGTCCCGCGATGTTGGCGGGCAAACCAGCGTACGCGTCCCACGACCTGAAATAACAAGTGAAGTGCATTTTGCCCTCAAAAATCTCGGTGTCAATCAGGCTTAAGCAGGGCGGTTCATGCCTCTTAGCGGCGAGGCTTTTCTTAATGTCCTCGGGTAACCTGATAACCATGGTGACTTGCCTATCCCGCTGTTCCTGCACGTACCTTTTTACGGCTTCTTCTATCTGGTTGACAGGATTATTGAGCCTGCTTCCGTACGTGTACGTTTCCTCATCCTGCTTCTCACCGCACCACAAGTACTCCAACGCGTAGCCCTGAACATACTTGATGTCGCAAGGCGCTTTATCACTGACCAACGGTCGAGTTTCTGGATGCGTAATCTCTATGGTTAAGTTGAGCTTCTTGGTCTCCGTAATCTCCGAGCCGTAACCCACCTGAAAAGCGTCACCCTCAGTCCATATGTGCTTTAACGCTTGAAACCAAGCATCTGGACAGTCAAACGCCGTGATTTTAACATGCTTCATACGCCACTTTCCCTCCAGAACCATCCATCAAACAATGTTCAAAACTACTTTTGCCTGCTTCAATCATATAAATCTAAAGTTTTAGCACAAATAGGCAGCTGGACACGCCTTTTCGACTAATCTGCAGGCTAAAGCCGGCGGGTTTCCTCGGTCATTTGATTGAGAAAGAGCTTGTTTATGTACTCTGCCACAGTCGCCTTGTGTTTCTTCGCTAACTTCTTGATAGCGCCATTTATCCCTGTAGCGTACTGCACAGCCTTTTTCGGCTTCTCCGTTATTGAAGCGGGCAAGCCCATGTTCTCAGCCACCTTCCTAAGCACGAGTTTTCTCAGGGAACTCGGTGTCCTTTCGATTTTCAATTCCACGGGCAGAGCCACAGCAAACTCGGCCAGCGTGTAGGAGGCAAACGGCAAACGCAGCTCCACATCGTGGAAACCGCAGATTTTCACGTCCCTCTCAATGTTACTTTCATGAATCCCAACCACGTCGTCAAAAATGACTTTTCTTACCTCTTCCGTTCCATGTAGCAGGTACTCGTTAACGTAGCGTTGATAGCCTCCGAAAAGCTCGTCCGCGCCCTGCCCCGCCAGCATCACCTTGACCCCTGCCTCCGCAGTTTTCTCCGCCGTCCAATAAAACGGCACTCCTATGCTTGCTTTGACAGGGTCCGGCTCCTCGATAAGCTCCACAACCTTAGCAACGACTTTTTCAACGTCCGCCTCACTGAACAGGTAAACCTGCAAGGGCAGATTCAACTCGGACGCTGCTCTCTTCGCCTCTTCCGTTTCAGGACGATTCTCCAAACTCACATGAACCAAATGAACGCTCACATGGCACTTGCTTGCGAGAAACGCCACAACGCTGCTGTCTAATCCCCCAGAAAACGCCACCGCAACCTCCTTCGTCCCTGAAACCCGCCTGCGAACAGACTCCTCCAGCAACTTCTGCAGGGTATCCGCGGCTTCGGGCATAATTACAGCTTTCGGCTTTGCGTATGCAAGCGTTTTTACAGGCTTAAATTTGAAGCCTTCTCGGCTAACAAGCGCCACATGCCCCGGCGGAAACGACAGCACCTCGTCTATCCCGAGTTTCCAAAGCGCTTTCCTGTTGGAAGCAAGAGCCGCCACATTTCCGTTCTCGCCAAAGTATAGCGGCTGAACGCCCACAGGGTCTCTTCCTGCGACGATTCGCTCGGGCTCCGCTATCATGAATGAAAAGTCACCTTCAACCTCCTTAAGAAACTCCTCGCTCGCCTTGATGCGGTCTGCCTGTTCCAGCTTTTCGGCCATGACTTCTACACTTGAAGCGCCCAGATATGGTGAGTAAATTCTCCCCTCAAAGAGGACTGTGGCATCTCCCAAACGTAAACAATGCTGCTCATCATATGAGCTGAGATTTGCGTTGCCGCCCTTTTTATCCAACACCGCCACCGTTGTTTTCATACCCAACGACCTTTCCGTTCAGCGCTATTCTGCTATTGTTGTGGTAAAACATTAATGTTTAATCCGCGTATCCTTCTGTCGAGGGATAATGGTTTGCCTATACTACCCATAGACACAGGTCGCTACGGAACCCCCGAGATGCTCAAGGTCTTCGAGGAAGAAGCGCGTGTACAAAGACTGCTTGATGTTGAAGCCGCCTTAGCCTTGGCACACGCTGAAGTCGGTGACATCCCGCGGAAGGACGCGGAAAAAATCGCGTCCATGGCCTCCACACGATACGTGAAGGTGGAGCGCGTGAAAGCCATCGAGAAGGAAATCAAGCATGACATCGCGTCTTTGGTTCGCGCGTTATCTGAAGTGAGCGGCTCAAGCGGCGCATACGTGCACCTGGGCGCCACAAGCTACGACATCGTGGACACCGCCAACGCCCTGCAGT
>CAZZLA010000016.1:0-6889 GCA_964655035.1 uncultured Candidatus Bathyarchaeia archaeon
TCAGCTAGTTTGCCCGTCTCAACAGACCCTTTTACGTTTTCCTCGTTGGAAGAGTATGCCGCATCAACCGTGTACATCCGTAACGCTTCATCAGCAGTTATCTGTTCTTCAGGAAAAACCTTTCTGGTCACAGCAGTTTGCACGCCTAGTAGCGGGTTTAACGGTTCCATCGGGCAGTCAGAACCGCCAACCACCCGTACGCCTTCCCTGAGCAAAGTTTTGACTGGAAAGAGCCATTTCGCCCTTTCAAGACCCAGATGTTCAACAGCGGACCAAACCGAAAATTCGGAGGCCACAACACGAGGCTGCACCGAAACAATCACTTTCAGCTTTTTCATGCGTTCCAGAAGTTCCTCATTGACGACCGCAGCTTGTTCTATGCGGTTGCGATGACCCTTCCCTGTTGTTTCGATTGTGGTTAGCGCCTCGTCTACAGCCCTATCGCCTACCGCATGTATTACCAGTTGGAGACCAGCCTTGGCTATTTCCTCCGTTAACCTGCACATTTCCTCTCTTGGGCAGAGTAGCTTGCCTCTTGACGCGGGATTATCGCTGTAGGGTTGAAACAAGGCTGCGGTCCTTGAGGCCAAGTAGCCGTCTGCAAAGATTAGTCCGCCCCCAACCTTCAATGCTAAATCATTCTTCGCCTTGAAACTTGCTATGCTTTTCAAATGATTAGCTGAAACTATCACGTAAACTCTCAGAGGCAGCCTTTTTTGCTCATGAAGCTTCTGAATTACCGAAATCTCAATGGAAGACAATGCTATCCAGTGCACGCTGGTCACTCCAGCTTCAAGCATTCTTTCAAATGCCAATCCCGTCGCATCCATCAACTCTTCCTCACTTGGTTCAGGAACTACATTCCACAACAGGTTCGTGGCGTTATCCCGCAAAACACCTGTGGGTTCACCAGTCTTTTCGTTCCTGTCAATCATGCCGCCTGACGGCGCGCTAGTGGCTTTCGTTACGCCAGCCATTTCTAACGCTTTACTGTTCACGACGCATAGTTGCCCGCTTTCATGGTAAAATATAACTGGATTATCAGGCGAAACCAAATCCAGGTCAAAGCGGGTGGGAAGACGCTTCTCGGCAAAACGTTTTTCGCTCCAGCCGCGGCCAAGTATCCATTTTCCCTCAGGGGTTTTCTGTATGCGTTTGCTGAGGGTTTCCTGCATTTCCTTGATTGAATCTACGTCGCTGAGATCAATCCAAGTTAAGAGTCTTCCAAAGTCGGCAACGTGAATATGGGTGTCTATGAAACCTGGAACCACGGTTTTCCCCTTTAAGCTTAACACTTTCGTGTCTTTTCCAATCCACGTCTTCATCTCGTCGTTTGTGCCGACATTGATGATTCTGTCGTCTTTTATGGCTATTGCCTTCGCAGTTGGCTGGGACGGATTCATTGTCAAAACGTTGGCTTCGACTAAAACTAAATCCGCCCACATGGTACCCCTTCTCCATTAAACATTCCGCGGGCTCTTGGGTTGCGGTCTCGCTTTTTTAAGACCGCTAAAAACCCATCTTGGAAGTTTCATGCGCCACAGCTTATCATTTAGCGCTGTCCTACCCATGTTCTTGCTGTAGAACGTTCCTCTCAGATATTGCCGCATAATGTATGACCAGGAATAGAAACGGTTGTAGAAAGCTCTCCTTGTCTTAACAAGGTCTACGGGTAGTAGGGGGTTTTCGTAGACTGGTGTTTGCAGGTCATACTGGCTCCAATCCGTTGACATTTTCCACCCTAACTCCTCTAAAGTGTTGCGGAGACTGGTGCCAGGATACGGCGTTGCCATACACAAATAAACGTAGTCAGGTTTGGTTCTTCGAATGAAGTTAAAAGTTTGCTTCAGCGTTTCCGGTGTTTCGCCCGGGTAGCCAATAATTACAGAAATGGCGACGGAGAGTCCCCCGACCTTCTTTGCCATCTTGATTGCTTTCTCATTCTGTTCAATCGTGGTCTTCTTGTTCACCGCGTTTAGTATTTTTTGGCAGCCTGCCTCAGCACCGAAACTGACAAGTTGGCAGTTTGCATCCCTCATTTTTACTAAGGCTTCTTCGGAGATTCTGTCAACTCTGGTTTGGCAATCCCACGGAACGTCAATTTTGCGTTTCTTGATTTCCTCGCAAATCTTGATTGCCCTCTTTATGTCGTAGGTGAAAGCGTCATCGTAAAAACTGACAGCGCCAGCCCCATGCGTGTTTACCAGCCACTCAAACTCGTCAACGACGCTGTATGGGTCTCTGGCTCTGAACATTTTTCCCGCCATTCTAGACGACACACAGTATGCGCATTGAAAAGGGCACCCTCTGCTTGTTAAAATCGGCAGTATGGTTTTTCCAAAAAACCGGTATTTTTTTAACGCGAAATACTGAAATGCTGGACGCGGCAGTTCATTCAGATTTTGAATAAACGGCCTGTCTGGCGTGCGAATTATCTGGCCGCTTTTTCTAAAAGAAATTCCCAAAACGTCTTTGAGGTCACCGGAACCAAAAAGTTTCGACAAAAGCTCAATTATAGTCTCTTCGCCCTCACCCCTCACCACCACGTCAACATCTGGCTTTTCGCCGAGAATTTCTTTATCCATAAATGTGGCGTGCGGTCCACCTATAACAACAGCAGTGTTTGGAAGTTTTTCTTTTATGTTGTGTGCCGCTAAGAGTGCCGACTTAATGGTGGGGGTTACGGCGGTAATTCCGACAACGTCTGGGTTAAAAGCGGCGGTTTTCGCCACTAAATTCTTGTGGTCTATTCCAAGGGCTGGGCAATCAAACACGGTTAATTCATGCCCGTTTTTCTCTAGGACAGCCGCCAAGTAGGCTAAGCCAATGGGCAGATTGGGACACCACATTTGTTCCATGTCCATAGACGGTGGGATGACCAGCGCAAATCTGACTTTTCGACTTGGCGCATCCGTATTCTTTACGGGTCTCTTCAACGATGTCACCGATACCAATGGCTCCAATTAATTTCTAAACTAGAAATATAGTTGACTAATTAACTTTCCCCACACCGTGGAACAATTGCTTTGCATCAGTTGCGGCGCAGGATTTTCTGAAATTCTTCGACTTTGCTTAGTTTACGTTCGTTTCTTTAACAGAATCATCGGTATGCCTAAAGCTGGAAGAGCAACACACCACAAGTCAGCACTGTTGAATATGAAGAAAACAATCCAGATCGAGGCTCCTCCCACATACCCAAACATAAAGAAAAGTGCGATGACTATTATGAAATAGCCTCCCAGAAGCGTAAGAGTTGCCCCTAACATTCTATAGTCCAGGGGCGAATCGAGGTTCCTCATTGGAGGCCGCATGGACCAAACGAAGATAACAGTGAGTAAAGGCAAGCCGACCGCGGTCAAGATAAAGGTGAACATATTCAGAGGATACTGCAGGATGTAGTTGATACCGTAGCCGGCGTAGCTAGGGTCGGATGCAAGGCTTGCTGGTTGTATGATTGTTGCGACCCACTGTGTGAAATATGTAAGCCAGAACACGACAAAATAGCAAACCCCCACCACGATAATCCACTGGAACGTTCCCTTGCTAAACTTGGCATCAGGAGTTAACTTCGACCTGAGCTTAAACAGGGAAATAGGCATGATTACTGCCTCAGCAAGAGTAGGTATTGCGGTCTCAACGAAGAACCATAGTCCTCCCGACTCTCCACTAGCCAAGCTGTGTCCTCCTGCCAATCCCAGTCCAGCTTGGAAACCCAAAATCGCTGAAGGGATGAAGCACAAGAAATACAGCGCCTCCAAAACCAATGCGACGCTAACGATTTTCATCACTTTCGAAATCTCTCTCTTTCTTAAGAAAGTGACCACAGCCAATATCGCTAAGGACACGACTCCGATTCGAAAGATGAACCCTAATGTTCCTGCGCCTTCCGTGAGAAAATCAATCAAAAGCGTATAGTTGGCGGACAGCGGAATCCAGCTGAGTCCTTTAACAAACCAGTAGACCATGTAGATTAACCAAGAAAAAAGAACTATGAAAAGCCCAACTTTAACGAAAGATTCTCTAGTGTTCATCCAGATTCCTTTCCTTATTTTTCACTTAAAAAGTATAAACTTTTTGATAATGGCGACAGTTCTTCAAACAGATTTATAGAAATGGAACAAGAGCACTTTTCCCTACTAGACAATCATTGGCTTTTTAATTGCGTCCCTTGTTAAGGCCCTTTCTCAAGATACTAAGCACTCCTTCTCGTCTGGCTCTTCGAAGTATCCTTCTCGGAGACATATAAAAGTCGTTTTGATAGCGCTTCTGAATCTCCATTACCGATTCAAAGTCGAAGTCTTCGGTTTTAACGTAGAGCAGGAAACCTTCTTTGCGGTCATAGAGTCCTTTCTCCAGTACCTCTTGGTATAGACCGCTGTCTGGGCATGCTATGAAGACGTTGAACTGTATCCAGTCCGGATCTAATTTCTTAGCAAACTTGTACGTTGTTTCCATGTCCTCTTTTGTTTCTCCAGGTACTCCCAGCATGAAGGAACAAGCGACCTGTATTCCTTCTTTCCGGCACATCTTGAATCCTTCAACAAACTGTTCTGGAGTAATGTTGATGTTGAGTTTTTTAAGAATGCGAGGAGAGCCAGATTGGACTCCGAAAAATATGGTGCTGCACCCAGCACTCTTCATTTCCTTGAGCAAGTCTCTTGAAATCAAGTCAACTCTGGTGTCGCATACCCACTCGATTTCCAGTTTACGCTCCTTCATCAGCTTACATAGTTCTATTGTGTGCTTTTTGTTGATGGTGAAGTTGTCACCTATGAAGTAGATGCCTTTTGAACCGTAATTTTTAACCATGTACTCCAGTTCTTCGATCACTCTAGGTGGACTGAAGGCGCGGCATTTTTGTCCCCATAA
Source organism: uncultured Candidatus Bathyarchaeia archaeon (assembly GCA_964655035.1). Classification (GTDB taxonomy): domain Archaea; phylum Thermoproteota; class Bathyarchaeia; order Bathyarchaeales; family Bathycorpusculaceae; genus SG8-32-3. Next base: position 4,870 of record CAZZLA010000016.1, read on the forward strand.
CTTTTTGGTTTCGCAATAAGCGCACTCGTACGGGCAGCCTCTTATGATGTTTACAACGTCTGCGGGTGCGGCTTTTAAATATCCAATTCTTCTGTCGTAGATGTTCATCGGCAGTAGATGTCTAGCCGGGAAAGGAACCTGATCCAGATCTTTTATAACCTGCGGAGGGTTTTTGATGGTTTTGCCTTTATGTTTGAAGGCGATGCCGGGAATCTTGGCAATGGCTTTTTCGTCATTGCCTTCTTTAATGAGACTGGCGAGTTTCACCATGGTTTCTTCGCCTTCTCCCATTACAACGTAGTCGATTTCTGGATGCTGCAACATGGTGTCAGGCAAGTACGATGGATGCCATCCTCCAACTACCACTTTGCAAGATGGCAGCAACTCTTTAGCAAGCTCTGCCGTTTCAATGCATCTTTGATAGGTTACTGAGCTGCACGTTATGGCTATTATCTCTGGCTTCAGTCTTTGAATTTCCTGTTTGACGTAATCCATTGGCTTATTAAGCTGATAATTGTCAAGCATGTTAACTTGGAAGCCTGCTTTCTCGAGAGCCGCCGCAACATAAGCTAATCCTAACGGGGGAAGCCTTGCTGGCACTCCCCAAGGTGACTTCAAAGGCGGAACAGTGGTCATCAACAAAATCACTTGCAGTCTCTCCCCTTCGACCATGTTTCAAATGTATCCTTTAAAGAGAAGTTCACTTAAATAATAACTTAACTGTAAACACCCCTCTAAAAGAAGGGGCTACAAGTGAAGCAAAAACCTCGCCGAGTGCTAGTTTTTCTATGTGTCTATGTGTCAACTTTTTTGTTTCTGCATTTGGTGGCTTTCCTTCAACTAAAGGCAAATTAAGGAAACTTTAATCTGTGTCTTTCAGCACACATAGAATCTAACAAGCTTCAAGGAAAAGTTTAGAGAACTACGGCTTACCGTAGCTGAAAAAAACCTCAAGGGGAAAATAATGAGAATTCCAAAGCTTATCAAATATGTTGGTGGCTTCTTACTTGTGGTTTTGGCTGTTTCAACCGCTTTGGGACTGGTAAATTTTGTTGAACGCATGAGGAATGCAAATGCAAACGCGACATCTGAAACCGACAATTTGCTTCAGTACGAATGGCCGCAGCTTCAAGGGAACCCGTCTTTTACCCGTTTCTCAGCAGGACCCGCTCCAGAAGCGCCAGACATGTTGTGGAAAACGAACATAACGGGCATACAGAGTTCCATCTCAGCATTTAACGGCAAAGTTTTTGTCGTAACGATGACAACGGTTTTCGCCCTCGATAGAACGACAGGAAACATCTTCTGGAACACAACATTGCCTGAGTCCAACTCATGGCTGTCCGTGTACAAAATCGATGATGCTCACATGGTTGTCGGGAATAATTGCCTCGACCCTGAAACTGGAAGTATCCTGTGGGAGAGCGCCAATTTTTCCGCAAGGACAGCACCCCTCTTCACCTACAATGTTTATAGTCCTGAAGAAAAACTGTTTTACACGTTAGTGAATTCCACTGTTTACGCTTGGGACTTCTCTGATCCATCACAGCCTCCGAAAGTGGTTTGGGAAGCCTACGTTTCAGGCTCTGGCGTGGCTGGTTCTGGAATCCAGTACGGCGATGGAAAGGTGTTTCCGGGCTCCTATGAGCCTCATCAAGTGGCGCTTGACGCCAAAACAGGCGACGTTCTGTGGGATACGGAAACAAAGAGTTCAATGCTTTTCTCCGGTTCCTATTACCAAGGTCGATTCTTTAGGGGTGGCTCTCACGACAACATGCTGTACTGCTTCAACACGTCAAACGGAGACATTTTATGCGAGTATAACCCCTATACCGAAGATGGATATTTCTGTGTCGGTCCCGCAGTTGCGTATGGCATGGTCTATGAGCTTAACAGAGACGGGTATCTTTACGCTCTGGACATAGACACAGGCGAGGTGGTGTGGAAGTACGAGGGACCTGGTCCCTTGATGTTTCCAGGTACGCCCACGGTTGCTGATGGCAAAATCTACGCTACCACA
>CAZZLA010000016.1:6899-12663 GCA_964655035.1 uncultured Candidatus Bathyarchaeia archaeon
TATACAAGCGAATCCGAGTTTGCATGCTTGGATGCTTACACTGGGCAGCCCCTGTGGAAGCTTCCGATAGAAGCGTTCGCTCCGAGAGAATCGGTTGCGGTTGCGTATGGCAACTTGTACCTTATTCCGGCCGACGTGACAACCATGGTTGACTCGGAATCAGGGGATGAATACTCCACAATTAATCAAGTGTGGGCTATAGGTACTACGTCATGGCCCATGTGGCGCCACGACCCTGCCCACTCAGCCATCGGCCAGTCTGGTCCAGCAAACTTGACTTTAAGGTGGAAATACACAACTAACGGAGCAGTTACCTCATCGCCAAGCATAGTGGACGGCAGGGTTTACGTGGGGTCACAGGACAAGAACATCTACTGTCTGGACGCTCGGAGCGGTAGCTCCATTTGGAATTTTAGCACTAACAGCCGCTTGGAATCTTCACCCGCGGTAGTTGATGGTAAAGTCTATGTGGGACCCGACGACGGGAACGTGTACTGCCTTGACGCTAACAATGGCAGCCTCATCTGGGAGCAAAATGCCGGCGGCTATATAGAAGCGAACTTTGCCTCTCCTGTGATACTGCGGTCCTCTCCCATCGTGGTCAACGGCAGGGTTTACGTGGGGTCGCTGGACACCAACGTGTACTGTTTTGACGCCAACAATGGCGTCATTAACTGGACATACAAGACCGAGGGATACATCACATCGTCTCCAGCCGTGGCCGACGGTGCAGTTTACGTTATTTCACAAGAGCCAGACTCAGGTGCCCTTTACAAGCTGGACGCCAACAATGGAGGTCTCATCTGGACAAAGGCGCTTCCGTATCACTTGACGTTCATGGGCGGTACAGACATGCACGCTTCTCCAACGGTTGGGGACGGTATGGTCTTTGCATCCTCTAACACACAGGAGTATTACGGGATAAACGCGGCGACCGGTGATATCGAATGGACTTACAGAGACGAAACTGCATTGGAGTTTATAATATGCTCTACCATCTACAAGGACGGCTTGCTTTTCTTAATCGACAAATTTTCCATAGTTTGCGTCAACGCCACCAACGGTCACGCTATCTGGTCAACTTACCTCGGAGACGAGCTTTATGTTTCACCTTCTTACGCTGACAATAAGCTTTACGTCGTAACCGACCAACGTTCTGTTTACGTTCTTAACGCCACCGACGGTGATAAACTCGGGCATTTCAGCACCAGTTCCAACAGCTGGTCCGCGCCCAGCATCTATGAAGGAAGGGTGTACGTGGGAAGCAGAGACTGGAACGTCTACTGCCTCGCAGGGTATCCAGCAATAAACACGAACGTAGCTGTCGAATTAACCGTGCCCGAATTAGCTTTAGGTGAATCAACAACGGTCCTTGGTAGACTTACTCCTGGAATCGCTAATGAATCAATAATGTTGACTTTCATCAAACCTGCTGGTTCAGAGTACACGGCGCAAGTCACAACTTCTGAGAAGGGCGGTTTCAACTTTGCCTATACGCCTGACGTTGCCGGCAATTGGAGCGTTTCTGCTCAATGGCAGACAGACAAAGGATACTACATTTCTGCTCATAGTGAACAGGCTTTGATGGAGGTGAATGCGTCCGCATCCGGCTTCCTGTCTGGGGAATACGTTTACGCTGTTGTAATAGCCTTGGTGATAATCGTTATTGTGTTGCTTGGATTCTTTTACGTTAAGATAAGCAGAAGCAACCAGGATTCTTTTTCGGAAGGCTCAAATGTCCGGGTGTTCGAGTTCTTCGCGCGGTAATGCTGTTTTCTGTTTGCGGATTGACTTTTCAGGTGGCTTGGAAAATTCAGCTTTTCCATTGTCTATGCGTCTTTATCTAGTTGTTCAGAGAAGGTTTATTTGGCAATTCGTAGAAGGTATAATAACTAGTTGAGTTGCATGAAGTCAGCCTTCTCGCTGTTTCTCAGTGCCCTGTTGTTATCCACTGTCTTTTTAACGGTAGGTTTTTTTAATTATACCGGTAATAGTGAGGCTCCTGATGACGATTTCTATTTCGGGGTTACGTATGGGGGAAACACGACCAGTGGAGCGAAGTTGCTGATTGATAAGGTGAAAGGGTACACGAATGTTTTTGTGGTGAATTCCTATGACCTCAGCACAAATGAAACCGCTATTAACGAAATTTGCGATTACGCTGTAGAAGCCAACATGCACATCATGGTGTATTTCAATTTTATCTTTTACAACTACACATTTCAATTCGGTAACCTTTACAACTCCAGCACGTGGGAACACTATGATGTCTCTCCTTGGCACATGGACTGGCTTAATAGCGCCCGCGAACGATGGGGCGACAAGTTTCTAGGAATTTACCTCTACGACGAGCCTGGCGGGAAACAAATTGACGCGGGCTATTGGGGTGGAAACATGATGACGTTTTCGGGAAGACCCATATTCGCCTTCGTAAATGTTGCGAACTACCAAGATGCGGCAAATCGATTTGTTAGCGGCGTAATGCGCAGTGGAAGTATGCAGCACGCGATTAACAGCAGCATACCTGATTCGATTAACACTCCTATGCCAGTGTTTACGGCTGACAACGCGCTTTACTGGTTTGATTACATGGCTGGATACGACGCCGTTTTCGTGGAGTTGGGATGGAACAACAGTCGGGCTCAGCAAATAGCGCTATGCAGGGGTGCAGCCGCAGCTCAAAACAAGGATTGGGGCGCCATAATCACATGGACCTATCGCCACCCACCTTACGTTGGAAGTGGACCGGAAATTCTTTATGATATGATCACGGCCTATCGTTCAGGCGCAAAATACGTTTTGCTATTTAACTATCCCATGTATCCTGAGACGAATCCCTATGGTATTTTAGCCGAGGAGCACTTTACCGCTATGAAAATGTTCTGGGATTACATCCACAATGTGCCCAGAGAAACCCATGGACAAGTTGATGCTGAAGCGGCTTTTGTGCTTCCTAAGAATTACGGTTGGGGTATGCGAAGCCCTCATGATAAGATTTGGGGTTTTTGGCAGCCTGATGATTTGTCTCCTATGATCTGGGATAAAATGACTGCTCTTGTCACGAAATATGGTCTGAAGCTGGACATAGTTTATGATGATCCGCATTTCAATTTCACAGGTAGCTACTCTAAAATCTACTTTTGGAACAGCACCATCGAATAATCTTCAGCTCTCATTCAGGTAAGTCGCATTCGTTTACCTGCACGTCTGTTTTCGGTCGTTTCGAAAAGCGTGTTTTCATCCTGTTATAATCGTATATTAATGGAAAGCTACATATGCTTGATGATGAAAGCTATGATTTCAAGAGGGAATTGAGGGGTAAAAGGGACTAATTTATGGATAAAAATCTTCAGGAAAAGATTCACGAGGCAAACGTTGCTGTCCACCGCTTCGAGGCAGAATATTATGAGCTGCTTCATCCCGAAGTGTATAGTCAGCAGGAACAGGGAAGAATACTCTCTACGTTAAGCCTTATAGATACTTTCATTGCGAATAATGAAAAGAAAGCTCTTGATTTTGGTTCAGGTACTGGAAATTTAACTGGTAAGCTTCTCCAAATGGGTTACAACGTAACCGCCATAGACATCTCTGCGGAGATGTGCGGGATTTTGAAAGATAAATATGCGAGTTGGATAAAAGCTGAAAAATTAACGGTTATCAACTCGCCTGTAGAAGACGTGAATTTCGACAAAGATGAGTTTGATTTAATAACTTGTTATTCTGTGCTTCATCATTTACCAAACTACGTGGACGTAATCCAAAGGCTTTCTTTTTTTTTAAAAAAAGGCGGCGTTATGTATGTTGACCATGAAGTGTCTCCGTTCTACTGGAAGGATGAGTCAAACTTCACGGCGAAATTGGTGAAAGATCTTTATCTGCATTCTAATCCGTTGCTTAACGCTTTTTATTTTCAGATTGTAGGGGTAAAATTTCCTTCTCTTGATTATACCCTGTCTGATTATTGGCATAAGAAAGAGCATCCTTTAGATCATGAGAAAGTAGAAAGCGTGTTCAAGGAAATTTTTGATTTTTTCACGCGAAGAGACTATTATCTTAAGGGCACATGGGTTTTCAATCCTCTTTTTTATGTGTACAAGCGTATTTGTAAACCTGAAATGAGTTTTTGGGTAGCTAAAAAGTGATGTGACTTTTTTTCGCGCAAACATACATTAACGTTGAAGAAGCTCCGCAGGCTACGCCAACACCGACACCTCCACCGGAACCACCAACAGGCATGTACATCTTAGGCTCAACAATCGGCATCATAATCGCAATAGCAGTAGTTGGATTAGTAGTAGTGCTGATGCTCCGAAGACGCTAAGCATCCAAGAAACACAACAACCCCATCTTTTTTATTTTTCATACAAACTACCGCGAGGCATGTTCTTTCAATCTTCAAAGAGCAAATTTCAACAAAACATCTGAGCATGAGTACAAACGCCTATTTCCTTACCCAAACGAGAATTGAGCTGTGCCAAACACCTAACCTAGCTACTTTGTTTGTTGGCTATCTCTTTCAAAGTCTTCACAAGCTTCAAGTTCTCTCCGGGCGACCTAACCGTAACTCTAAAGAAGCTATCGTCGAGCCCAACAAAAGTGCTGCAGTCCCTAATCAAAATTCCCTCTTTAGCCATATATTCCCCTAGCGCGGTTGCAGTGATTTTCTCGTTAAGGATTTTCACCAGCAGAAAGTTTGTTACAGATGGAAAAACGTGAAATCCGCCGATTTCGCTAAGCATCTGGGCAAGCCGCGCTCTTTCTTTCGTTATGGTGCGCTTGGTGTTCTCGATGAAATCCGTGTCGTTGAACGCCGCCAGCGTAGCGAAACCCGCCAAGCTGTTGATGCTCCACGGTTGCCTAACGGTTTCCAGCTTGTCTAAGAGGCTTTCCCCCACTATGCCGTAGCCGAGGCGTATACCCGGCATGCCATAGAATTTTGTGACAGACCTTATCACGAAGAGGTTCTCGTAATTCTTCACGTAACCAGCCAAAGTAGTATCTTGGCCTTTCTCTGCAAACTCGATGTAGTTTTCGTCAACGCTGACTATGATTTCCTTTTTGCGGCAGAACTCAACAAGGTCCAAAAGCGTTTCTCGACTGTACAGCGTTCCAGAAGGGCTATGTGGGTTGCAAATACACATCATACGTGTGTCGTTTGTAACTGCTTTTTTCAAAGTCTCCGCGTCCAAAGCGAAGTCTTCAGGCAGTTGCAAAAAAATCGGTTCGCCGCCCACTCTCAACGTGGCTTTCTCGTACTCCGTGAACGAAGGCACAGGAATAACCGCTTTGAAGTCACAGGAGAAAACTTCCGCAATCATATAAATGAGCTCTATCGAACCGTTTCCCAAGATGACGTTTGCAGCCTCAACGCCGTGACCCACGTACTTGGCGATTTCCGCCTTCAACTCTACCGGATTGGGGTCTGGATAGAACCTTATCAGCCTTGCGTGTTGCTTCACGGCTTCCACTGCTTTGGGTGAAGGTCCAAGAAAATTGATGGGCCCGCTGAAGTCAAGCACCTTCTCAAGCGGGATGTTGTATTTCCTAGCGAAGCCCCACACGTCTCCGCCGTGGCTTACAAACCGCTTTTGCTTACATGGATTCGTCAACTTTTTTCTCCTCCATTAGCTTGACCACTTCCTTTTCTATTTCCCACTGCGCCTTAAAGTGGGCATTATACATGTTCGTAATCTTATAGAGCCAGTAAATTCCCCCAACACCGAAAGTTACTATGGTGATTAAAACATATTTTCTTATCGGTATC
>CAZZLA010000017.1:0-12173 GCA_964655035.1 uncultured Candidatus Bathyarchaeia archaeon
CAGACGCAGGTGCTGAGAGCGTACAAGAAAACCTTATGCTGTTTTTTTTCACCTTGAAATTTAGAAATCTGCATGGTTTCACTTGCTAACCTTTGCGTTAACGCGAATATAACTGTTTAGCTGGCGAGGCTGGATTCGCGTGGCTCTGGCTGGAGGGGCTTGGAAAATGTTTAATTGTCTGTTTTGAAGATAGTCTTTTTGGGATTGTTTATGTCAGAAGCGAAGAAGGCGGAAGAGGAAAAGAAGAAAAAATACTACTATTACGGGAAGAAAGAGAAAAAAGCCGAAGAAGTCAAGAAATAACCCTTCTGCCCAGAAACCTTGGAAGGCACCTTTTGTCGTGGATAGGGTCGAAGCGGTCAAGCTCTCCTTTCTCCACGGGAATCACGACGCGTGACACTAAACCATGCAGGCTGTAGGGAAGCCGAATCAGACGCATGTCGCCGGCGGTCACCCACTCGTCAATCTGGAACCCTTTTTCTTTCACTTCTCGGGCGAGCTGGCGCCTTTCGTTGGTGCTTAGCGCGTAGGCTTCAGGGTCGAACACGTGAATATGGAAGCCTCTGCCCGAGTAAACGCTTTTCATGCGGGAAAACCGTTGTTCGAGATGCTCGTAGAGGCTTACTGATTGTTCTTTAACCAGCTCCAGTTCTATCTTGCAGAAGCTCAAGCCTTGGTGTCTCCGCATCTTGTCCGCGAGAGTGCCGTGTATGGGGCAAGTTATGTTTTCCGGGTCAAGGTCAAACGCGAGCTCCTGTCCCGTTTTGCGGTTTTTGCTGTCGTAGACGTTGCGGTCGTAGTATGCGGCTTCGGGTAGAAACTCGGTCAGGTAATCGCGCACCTCGTCTAGGTTCTTGTATTGGTCTATGATTATGGTGGTGCCTGCTTCTTCGCGGTATTTTTCTGGGTAAATTTTGGTGTGTCTGCCGATGACCGTGGCGAATTTGACTTTTCCTTTGTGCTGTTCAAGCCACTGCTGCACTTTTGGGAGGCTGAACTCTTTAGTGTAGAACTGTTTTCGCTCTTCAAGAGTTGCGTATCGCATGCCCTGTGGTAAATGGTACATAGCCATGTAAACCAGCATAGAATAATCTCTGATCACCGAAATATGTTTTTGGAGAATAGGAAGGTTGTTGAGCAGAAAGCCTAATATTTGGCTGCCGTCACGGGTTATGGATAGGTGAAAGTTTTTGCCGATAGACCCTGATTTTCAGAAGAACCGACAAGTTGTTGACGAACACAACGGTCACAAGGTCTGGGGACCGGTGGAGCCTCCGAAGAAGCTGGGCATACATGGAACCAACGTTGCAGTTGACTGGGACGTGTGCACTGGAGACGGCGTGTGCGTAGACGTTTGTCCTGTGTCGCTGTATGACTTGGTAGACGCGCCGGCGCATCCGACTTCTGAGAAGAAATCCGACCCTGCCCGAGAACCCGACTGCATACAGTGCTTAGCCTGCGAGATGCAATGCCCAACAGGAGCCATTAAAATCACGCCTCCGTAAAGCGAGCAAAGCTCTGGATGCTGCGGTCTTTTCCTTTTTTTCTCCAGTTCCACCTTTATTTTTTTTAACGCGCTAAGCTGACCGTTAGCTTGATGGCTCTGGTAGTCTTTTAATGGTGCGGCTGCATTTTCAAGAATAAATATGTGGTAAGTGCTCACGAGCTTAGCTTTCAGTGTTCGACGTTCAGCTTTTCTTCCGAGTTCTTCTGCGCTAAGCGCCTTTCCAATGAAACCTCTAAGTGCTTCAGTTCCTCAAACTCTTGATTGATTTGAAGCTTTAAGTCATGTTCCATCTGTAAGTCTTCATCAAGTTTCTTCTCTAACACATCACGCTTTTTCTCCATCAATAAACACGCGTTCATTTTTTCCGCTTCCCTTCACATTTTGTTTGTCGGTTGCGAGAGAATTAAGGGTTTACCAAAATTAACCCCGAATAAAGTCCTAATCTTCAACGCCGCGCCATCTCTTGAGCTGGCTGGTTTTGCTGGAAAACGGACGGAATATTAGACAACGCCCGATTCAATATACGAGTGTAGCTATGCTACATGGAAAGCGTGATTTTATGGACATCAAAAACAAAGTAGTTATTGTAACTGGCGCTTCTTTAGGCAGCGGGTATGCCACTGCGAAGCTTCTCGCTGAAAAAGGCGCGAAAACTGCCTTTGTTTCACGTTCGAAAAGGAAACTGGACCAACTTGCCCAAGAGATACCTGATTCATTGACGGTTCGCGCGCGCCACGCACTAGACCGCAAGCGTTCAAACCAGCTTAACCGTTGCAATATTCTTTTAAACCGCTAGCCCTTAAGGCTGTTTATGCACGAATGGGCTTTAGCCGAAGCAATAATCACAGCCGCACAGCAGATCGCGGAAAAAGAAAAACTACGCGAAATCCGAGAAGTCACCATCAAAATTGGTGAACTCCAGCAATTAGAACAGGACATACTGCACTTCGCGCTTTCACAGCTCAAGCCAGCCACCTTCAAAAGCGCACAATTCCACATAACAAAAGCCAAAACAACACTCAAATGCCGCGCCTGCGGAAACACCTGGCTTTTCAGCAAAAACAAGCTGGATGAAGACACCGCAGAAGCCATACACTTCGTTCCAGAAGTAGCACACGCCTACATCGAATGCCCAAAATGTGGCAGCCCAGACTTTGAAATCAGCGAAGGACGAGGAATCTGGCTTGAAAACATAAAAGGAGTACGATGAAGCACGTTTGACCCGCGAACAACCGTGATAAACGAGCGATTAAGCCGGATAGGCAGAATTATCGCCGTTTCAAGCGGAAAAGGCGGCGTAGGCAAAAGTCTCGTGGCAACCACCCTCTCACTAACGCTATCACGCAAAGGCTGCAAAGTCGGCCTTTTCGATCTGGACTTCACAAGCCCCTCAACCCACCTGATTATGGGCGTCAAAAACATCCCGCCGAAAGAGGACAAAGGCATAATCCCACCAATCGCTAAAGGCTTAGCGTACATGTCACTCATCCACTTCTCCGGCGACCAACCCACACCGCTGCGAGGAGCAGACATTTCCAACGCCTTAATCGAACTTCTCGCGGTCACCCAGTGGGGCGAACTGGATTTTCTCGTCATCGACATGCCACCAGGCATAAGCGACGCAGTGCTCGACCTGATAAGGCTGGTGAAGCGCATAGAGTTCTTGATAGTAACCACGCCTTCACTGCTGGCTTTTGAAACCGTGCAGAAACAGGTCCGTTTACTGCAAGATTTAAAGGTTTCAATAATCGGCGTCGTCGAAAACATGAAAACAAACAAGGCGGAAAAAATCAAACAGGCGACAGAAAAACTCGGCACCAAATTTCTAACAGGAATCCCTTATGACCCTGAAGTTGAAGAAGCTATCGGAGACGTAACACGCCTTCTCGACACCACGCTTGCTCAAAAAATCAGCGAAGTCGCCTCAAGCAACATTACAGCGCGCGCGCGATAATAAAAAAAGGACGTAACATCGCAAGCAAAGAATGGGGAATGCACGCGTTTACTTCGGTGATTTCTTCCGTCTGGACACACTTCGCGTTTTCGGTGCGGCAGTGGGTCGTGTGATTTCAATTCGCTGCTCTCTCATAAGATTCTCCGCGTTGTTAGCTTTGCCAAGTTCTCTCATGTACCATCCTCTGTCTCGGTAATAATGCACTCCCACCCCGATTCCTGAAAAAATCAGCAAAAGCCCCGTCAAGAGCAAAGCGATTTCCAGAAACAGCACCTGAGTGGGATTCGCAATGTACGGAATAAACAGAAACCAGCTGGGTTCTCTGCCCATGCCCAAAGATGAGAGGATGCCGCCTACGAAAAACACCGAACCCGCCAGAAACATCATGTACGATATTACCTCGTTATGTCGCGACTCTTCTGCTTTTTCGTGCAAGTAATCTCGTATCGACATCTGACTTCGAGTAATGGAATTAATGAAACCTATAAGTAAGTCTTATTACGCCAAAATAAAAATTGGAAAAAAAGATTACAAGTAACCAAAGGAGAAACCAAAAGTGGCACACGCCAAAGCGGTAATAACCGACTACATCGGCACACTAGTAAACGCCCGCTACTACAACATAGACGACTCACGGAAAACACTGCACCAAGCCCTAACCAACGCAGGATTCGAAACGGATTTAGCCGAGTTTCTGGACGCCTACACACAAGCCCATGAAAAATACCGCACAGTGCGATACGAACAGCTGAGAGAGGTGACGAACGCGGTTTGGGTCTGCGAAGCACTGAACGACCTAGGATGCACCGTAAGCACAGAAGACTCTCGAATCAAAGTCGCGTTAAACGTTTTCTTCCAAAAATACTTCGAGTCACTTGAGCTCAGACCCCACGCCAAGAAACTAATCAAGAGAATTAAAGAATGCTGCAAGCTCGGTTTAATCTCAAACTTCACTTACGCACCCGTTATTTACGCAAGCCTCAGAAAACTAAGCATAAACCGCTACTTCGACACGGTCCTAGTTTCACATGAAAACGGATGGAGAAAACCTCACACCCAAATCTTCCAAGACGCCCTAAGAAAACTACAGGTTAAGGCGGAAGAAACGGTTTTCATCGGAGACAACCCCAACGAAGACATACAAGGCGCGATAGCAGCAGGAATAAAAACCGTTTTCGTTCCCTCCCAGTTCTACACGATCAAAAACCTGCAGGAGAGCAACCAAAAACCAGACTACGTCGCCAGTGGTCTCGACGACATCTACAGAAACTTCTCAAAAATAATAACCACATGACCCGTTTCAAGAGCAATATGCACAACTCACGAAGAGAATGCAAGTTTTTTTAAGACAAATTCAACAGGGAAAACCCGCAGTTTCTTGTTCCCAAAAGGAACCTCGAGCGGAGACGTGTATACTCGTTTCTCCCGAACCAACAACTCAAGTTTCGCGCGCGCTCCAAACCGCCTCCGTAACTCCCAACATGAAGTCTGAGCTGACTACCCTGTGACAGGGAACAATCGGCGCGAAAGGATTCGAAGCCATAATCCTGCCAACGGCTCTTGGGCTACCGCCTGCTGCTTTGGCTATTGCGCCGCAAGAGGTCACGTAGCCTGTGGGAATCGAAGATGCCGCTTTAAGCACTTTCCGCGTGTAAACGGGTAAATGTTCGGTTGCGAAAGAAAGCTTTTGGGAAGTGCCGTTTCCGTCGTGCATGTTTTTGATTGAGGTGAGAACTTTTTCGGCGAAGGGTGATGGTTCTTAGTGGACTTGGAAGAGAACATTGAACGGTATGCCCCTGAGCAGTTTTCTCAGCGCTTTCTGTTGGCTGTTTGCGAATGCAGTGTTGAAAACGCGTTGTCCGATTCAGGCTTAATAATATGGTGTTCTGCGCGTTGCAACGCTTATAAGTAAACTTAATAGCTTGCCTTGTGTATAACAACCAGAACGGTGAAAAAACATGGAAGGTTACGGTTCACAAACGCAAGCTCAACAAGGCGGATTAGCCTGGATTCCCGGCGCAACAACAATCGGAGTTGTCTGCGCAGACGGAGTCATTTTGGCTTCTGAAAAACGCGTAACATACGGCAACTTTGTCATGAGCAAAGGAGGCAAAAAAGTTTTCAAAATAACCAATCAAATAGGCGTTGCTTGCGCTGGGCTCGTAGGCGACATGCAAATCCTCACGAGGGAAGTGGAGGCGCAAGCCAACCTTTTCAGCATGGAAGTCGGTAGGCCAATTTCGGTGAGAGCAGCATCTAAGCTTATGTCGAACATTCTTTTCAACCGGCGATATACGCCGTTAATCACGCAGACTATTGTAGGCGGTTTAGATGATGAAGGGCCATCCCTATACGTGCTTGATGTGTTGGGGTCGCTGATACCGGATAAGTATGCAGCGGTTGGTTCTGGAACGGAGATAGCTGTGGGCGTTTTGGAGGACGGTTACAAGGAAGGGATGAGTGTGGAAGAAGCAAAGCCGCTGATGACCCGAGCGATAAAATCAGCCATAAGCAGAGACGCTATGAGCGGTGACGGCATAGATTTCCTGATAATAACCAAAGACGGCGTGGCTGAAGAATCCGTGAAATTTTAGTTTCTCACGTTTAGGCTCAAAGAGTAAAGCCACTGGAGGAAAAGTGGTGCCTTTTGAACTAAGCCTGAAAGAAGGAGAATTTCTGATACGTCTTGCGCGGAACACGGTAAAAATGTACTTGGAAACAGGCAAAACCGCTAAAGCTCCAGAAAACACGCCTAAAAAACTGTTTGAACACTGCGGAGTTTTTGTCACCATAAACAACCTGAAAAACGGCGAGAAAAAACTTCGAGGCTGCATAGGCTATCCTTATCCAACAAGTCCGCTCGTGGAAGTAGTAACTGATTCTGCTGTAAGCGCGGCAACGCGCGATCCAAGGTTTTATCCGCTTTCTTTAACCGAGCTTGGCAACGTGGTTTTTGAAGTTAGCGTGCTTACTCCACCTGAAGCGGTGGAAGTTGAAAATCCGAAGGAGTACTTGGCTAAAATCAAAGTCGGCGAAGACGGCTTAATCGTTGAGAAAGGCTTCTACAAGGGTCTGCTTCTGCCTCAGGTGCCTGTGGAATGGGAATGGTGCGAGGAGGAGTTTCTTTGCCAATGCTGCGTCAAAGCTGGGCTTCCGCCGGATAGCTGGCTGACGAAGGACGCTAAAATATACAAGTTTCAAGCCATGATTTTTAAAGAGGAAACGCCACAAGGCGAGGTTAAGCGTCTGCAACTCGGCGAAAAGTAACTCATAGCGCGTTTTCGATGATTTCTACTGCGCGGTCTAAACCTTTGAACTTGTTGGAGAATGCGTTCAGCGTTTTGACGCTTTGTTTGAAGCGTGTGTTTTCTTCTTCAATTTTCTGGACAGCCGCTTTCAGTTCCTGCTTGTTGCTCACGGATATTGAGCAGTTTAGTTTCTGAAGTTTGGCGGCGTTTCCCTTCTGTTCTGGCTGCGTGGGGATGCAGATGCTTGACTTTGCGTACTTCACGGTTTCGAAACAGCTCATGTGCCCACCACTGAAAACGATCAGCTTGGCGTTTTTAATGGCGTTTTCGCGTTCTTTTGTGGACAGCCATGCATGTATTTCGCAGTTGCCCTTTTTCGTGTTGATTCTCTTGTTTGGTGTTCCTAAAGTGATTATGCTTTTCGTTTCAAGTTCTTCTAGCACTGGCAATATCATCTGGGTTAGTTTGGCTCGTGTGCCATAAGGTCCGCTTATCGGAGCGAAAACGTGCTCCTCTGAGCCTTGTGTGTACGTGGTGTCAAGGAAGCTGCCTACGAACTCTGTTTTTTCGGTTACGCCTATGCTGTCCAAGTCGCCTAAGTTGTACTCGCTGATGGTGTAGGGTGGCGGGTTGTCGGGTATGATTATTTTCCGGCATGTTTTCACGTAGCGTTCGATGAAGCGTTCGCCAGGGTTGAGCACGGCGGAAAACCCGTAGCTTGGTCGGATCATGTTCGCTATGTAAACCGCGGGGAACTTCCACCTTGACGCCATGCGAAGCGCGTGCAAATCGCCATCTGCAACCACTAGGTCAGGTTTTATTTTTCGGATGTGCCTTCTGATGTCGTAGTAGCGGTGCACGGTTTCCATCGCGGTCGAGCTTTTCGTTTCGAACCTGTTTTTTTCGTGGTTAAAAACTGGGAGTGGAAATAGGATGTTGATGAGTGATGCTGAAGCGACGATGCCGCTTGCGTTTTCGTACCAAGCCACTGGCGTGCACGGGTAAACGTTCTTGAACTCTTTCTGCAGCAGCTGGTATGCTTTGCCGCCTGAGAAACAGAACAGTTCATGCCCTTTTTCCCGCAGCTTTTTCCCTAGTGGTATGATTCGGGAAACGTGTCCTAAACCGAGTTCGGAACAGCAAAGCATCAGTCGCATAATACCATCAAGTAAGTGTGTGGATTTATTTTATTTATCCTCTGTTCCCAGAAAAACAGGAAAGGTTCCATTTACTTCTCAAGCTTCTGAGCTGCGCTGTTGCGATTTTTGTCTATAGTCCCCGTTATTTAAAGTGTAAATAGGCTGCAGCGCTTTGCGGAATAATCCCCCTATAGTTTCTGCAATGAACCCCTATTAGGATCCTAATATGCTCCAAATACGCTGGTTTGGCTGAACGATTAGAAATCGCTTACACAGTTATTTTGGGGTTCCAAACCACTTCAGAAACCACTTGAAGCTACCGCATTCATCCCTTGACGCGCAAGACAAGCAGGGAAACTCGCCAGCCGCCTCGCCCAGCAACCGCTCAACCTTCCCCAGCGTCGCCTCATTCAGCCCTATGGATTTCAGGCGCTTCCCGAACTCCGCCATTCACTTTACAGCCTCACTCGGTTTTTTCCCAAAAGTCGCGGGATCAATCTTGCGGTGCTTCCCATCCTTATCCACCACGTAGAAACGGAAGTCGTACTCGTCGCAGTAATTCTTGAACTCAATGTACCGCTGCTTGTCGCCGCCGAAGTCTTTCTCGGTCAACACTTCGCAGATGCGCCTCAAACAGCCTTTCCGCGCTTCGATGTTAGGCGTGAACGCGCCGATTTTAGATGGTTTCTCCTCGCCTTCTACGTTCGCCTTCACATCCCACTGGTCCTGCTTCAACTCGCCGGCAAGTTCGCGAACGCATTCATCATGACTCTTCCGTTCATCCGCCCTCTTTTTACCCATAAAACACACCTAGAACCGTAATGTTCGACGCTTTTAATTAAGAATTTGGAAAAAGTTGTCTCCGTGCGTTCTCTCGTCAAAATTCGAAAGCACAAACTTGGAAGGAACTTTTCGCGGTTGGGCTGGTAAGAGTTATTAACTGAAAATGTGCTTAGCATAGGCTATGCCAGATAAAGTTCATTGCGTCCATATTCTTGTCAGGTCCGAGAGCGAAGCTAAAGCTGTGTTGGAGCGTTTGAAGGAGGGTGAGAAGTTCGGGCGTGTTGCTCGGGCGGTTTCTCGTTGTCCTTCAGCGAAGCATGGCGGAGACCTCGGCACGTTCACGCGGGGCAAGATGGTTAAGGAGTTTGAGAATGCTGCTTTTGCGCTTCAGAAGGGCGAGGTTTCGGGCGTCGTTAAGACGCAGTTTGGGTGTCACGTGATTAAGCGGTTAGAGTAGCCGGAAAAATATCTTGACTCGTTCGTTATAGGTGCAGGTAGCGGAAGGTTATTTTGTTTGAGTGGGTGTCTTTTCTTGATGTGTGTTTATGAGTCTTTTATATTTAAAAGATATATCTTTAAAAGAAATATTTAAATCCGTGCACACACCCTGAAATAACATACAAGAAAGGCGTCAACGAAGGCAACCAGCATGACACAAGAAAAAACCAAAAAAATCGTTCTCAACATCGGCAGAATGACTTGCGTAAACTGCGCACGCGCCATAGAAAAACGACTCAACAAGCTAAACGGCGTCACACAAGCTACCGTCAACCTCGCAGCCGAAAAAGCCATCATAGACTACTACCCTGCCATGGTGGATCAGGAAGCCATCGAAGACGCCATAACCGGAGTCGGCTACCAAGTCATCCACGAAAAACTCGTGCTCCAAATTGGCGGCATGAGCTGCATAAACTGCGCCAAAAGTATAGAGAAAGCACTCAACAAACGTGAGGGCGTCTGCAACGCCACCATAAATTTCGCCGCGGAAAAACTCACAGTCGGATACAACCCCGAACAAATAAGCGTGGCAGGCATCAAAAAAATCGTGCAAGACGTGGGATACCAAGTCATAGAGCCTGAAAAAACCGCGATAGGCGCAGAAGACGCAGAAAGCAAAGCACGCGGGCGCCACATCCAACGCCTGAAGTACCTTTTGGCAGCCAGCGTGGCGCTCAGCATTCCAACGGTTATTTTCACGTGGTTCCCAGTCCTGCCAGTGTTGCCGAACAACGTGTGGCTGTTCCTTTTCGCAACCCCCGTGCAGTTCATCGTCGGCTGGGCCTTCTACGTCGGTGCCTACAAGGGCTTAAGGAACAGAAGCGCCAACATGGACACCCTTATCGCCATGGGCACCTCCACCGCATGGCTCTACAGCACCGCCGTCACCTTCGCACCCGGCATATTCCCCGGGGCAGGAGTATTCTTCGACACCGCCACAATGATTATGAGCTTCATTATACTGGGCAAACTCTTAGACGCCACAGCCAAAGGCAGAACCTCCGAAGCCATCCGAAAACTCATGGGACTCCAAGCCAAAATCGCACGCGTCATCAGAAACGGCGAAGAACAAGAAATCCCAGTGGAAGACGTCCAAGTAGGCGACATCGTGGTCGTCCGACCTGGCGAAAAAATCCCAGTTGACGGCACCGTCACCGAAGGCTACTCGGGAGTAGATGAGAAAGTCATAACGGGCGAAAGCATACCCGTCGAAAAGAAAACGGGCGACCAAGTCGTCGGAGCCACCATGAACAAGACTGGCGTGCTGAAGTTCAAAGCCACCAAAGTCGGAAAAGACACGGTTCTCGCCCAAATCATAAACATGGTTGAAGACGCCTTAACCTCTAAGGCACCCGTGCAGAGACTCGCAGACGTCGCATCAGGGTACTTCGTCCCCGCCATCATAATCACCGCCACACTCTCCGCCCTCGCATGGTACTTCCTAGCAGGCGCAGACTTCATCTTCGCACTAACCGTGTTCATCGCCGTGCTGATTGTCGCCTGCCCCTGCGCCCTCGGACTCGCCACGCCAACAGCCATAATGGTCGGCGTCGGAAAAGGCGCAGAAAACGGCATACTCATCAAAAGTGGAGAAGCACTGGAAACAGCGCACAAGCTTCAAGCCGTCGTATTCGACAAGACCGGAACCCTCACAAAAGGCGAACCCGAAATCACAGACATCATCCCAACAGGCAACCCCGCCAAGACACTAAGCGAAACGCAACTCTTGCAGCTCGCCGCGGTTGCAGAGAAAAATTCCGAGCACCCACTCGGAGAAGCCATAGTGAAAAAAGCGGCCGAAAACGGCATCAAAGTGGAAGACCCCGAATATTTCAACTCCATCCCCGGGCACGGCGTCGAAGTGAAACACAACGGCGCCCAGATTCTGCTTGGCAACCGAAAACTCATGGAAACCCACAACATAAACATCACCCAACTCGAAGCGAAAATGAAGGCGCTGGAGGAAGACGGAAAAACCGTCATGCTCATAGCCGTCAACGGGAAAACCGCGGGGTTAATCGCCGTGGCAGACACCTTAAAGGAGCATTCTACGGACGCGGTGAAGACGCTCAGGCAGATGGGCTTAGAGGTAATCATGATTACAGGTGACAACGAACGCACAGCCAACGCCATTGCGCGGCAGGCAGGTGTTGACCGAGTGTTCGCGGAGGTGCTTCCCGGCGAAAAGGCTGCGGAAATAAAGCGTTTGCAGGCGGAAGGTAAAGTAGTCGCCATGGTGGGCGACGGAATAAATGATGCTCCAGCATTGGCGCAGGCGAACATCGGAATAGCTGTCGGTAGCGGAACGGACGTGGCGTTGGAAACGGGCGACATCGTGTTAATTAAGAACGACCTGAGAGATGTAGTGGTGGGCATTCAGCTAAGCAGGGCCACCATGAGGAAAATCAGGCAGAACCTGTTCTGGGCGTTCTTCTACAACGTTGCGCTCATCCCGCTGGCGGCAGGCGCCTTCTACCCCATCCTGCACGTCCTGTTCGACCCGGTGTACGCGGCAGCCGCCATGGCAAGCAGCTCAGTAACCGTGGTTACAAACGCCTCGCTTCTGAAGAGGTTCCGCCCAAAACTTGAGGCTTAAACGCGTTGTGGGAGGTGAAAAACGATATGGCTAAAGATTTAGTGTGTGACATGGAAGTTGACGAGAAAACCGCAAAGTACAAGTCAACCTACAAGGGAGAAACTTACTATTTCTGCGCACCAGGATGCAAAGCGATGTTCGACGAGAACCCAGAGAAATACGTTAGCAGCTCGTCCGGAGGACATTCAGGTCACGGCTGCTGCTGCAGCGACTGCTGAACTGTTGCGGTCAACGCTTAAGCAGTATTTTTCTCCTTTAATTTTCTGGCTCTGTCTTTTTCCAGGGCTTTTTCAACTTCTTCTCGTATGGTGAAGCCCCCGATGTGTAGTATGGGCTCTTTCGTTTCTGGATCTGTGACCATAGTTGCCGTGCAAGGGTAGCTGTGGTGCGCTTTGGCGATTGCGTCATACAAAACGTCTTTTTCGGTGGAGACGCCAGTTAGCTTCCG
>CAZZLA010000018.1:0-11960 GCA_964655035.1 uncultured Candidatus Bathyarchaeia archaeon
TGAGAAGTAGAGAAAAAACGGGTTTATGAGCTTTTGGTACATCTTTAGCTAAAAAGCATGGAAAAGGAGATTTTTACTAAGCAATTTCCCATTTTTTGCGGTGTGGTTTTTGCTTTAATCTTGAAAAGCAAACTTGCATTGATTGAAATGGAAGCGGTCCAGATAGAAATCGATTGGGAAAATTGATGGGTTGGGGTTATTTGGTGTTGGCTTATTTCAGTGCTTTCCGCAACACTTCTGCTTTATCCGCCATTTCCCAAGTGAAATCGGGGTCCTCTCTTCCGAAGTGTCCAAACACCGCGGCTTTTCTGTATATCGGTCTGAGGAGCCGCAGGTGCTCTATGATGGCTTTTGGTCTCATGTCAAAGTTCTTCTTAACCAATTCCAGAATGTCTTCATCAGGCAACTTTCCTGTGCCACATGTATCCACGAACACTGAGATTGGATCGGCTACACCGATGGCGTACGATAATTGAACCTCGCACTCATCCGCTAAGCCTGCCGCGACGATGTTTTTGGCGATGTACCTAGCCATGTAGCATCCTGACCTGTCAACTTTTGAGGGGTCTTTTCCTGAAAAGCATCCGCCGCCGTGGCTTCCAAAGCCTCCGTATGTGTCAACGATTATTTTTCGCCCAGTTAGACCTGAATCTGCTATGGTTCCTCCAATCACGAATCTTCCAGTTCCGTTAACGATGTATTTTGTTTCTGCGTCTAACTTGTCTGCGGGGATGACGTTCTTAATTACCTGATTGATTATGTCTTCGCGAATTTTTTCGCTGTCAACTTCCTCGGTGTGTTGGGCAGCGATCACAACAGTGGTCACTCTTGCTGGTTTTCCATCGCAATATTCCACAGTTACTTGTGACTTGCAGTCTGGTCTTAGATAAGGCAGAATCCCTTGTTTCCTACAGTCGGCCAGTCTCTTGACAAGCTTATGCGCAAGCATTATGGGCAGAGGCATTAGTTCTTTCGTCTCGGTCGTGGCGTAACCGAACATCATTCCTTGGTCTCCAGCGCCCTGCTCATGTTCTTCGCTTTCGTTCACGCCCATGGCAATATCCGGCGACTGCTCCTCAATAGAAACCAAAATGCCGCAGGTTTCCCAATCCAGCCCGTCTTTGGCGTTGTCAAACCCGATTTCTTTCAGTTTCTTTCTCACGATTTTAGGTATTGACACGTAGCAGTGAGTGGTGATTTGCCCAGTGATAACGACGTTTCCCTGCATCACTAACGTTTCGCAGTCAACCCTTGCTTTAGGGTCTCTCGCCATGATGGCGTCCAAAACGCTGTCTGAAACTTGATCTGCAACTTTGTCCGGATGCCCTTCGCCCACGGATTCTGAAGTAAACAAGTATTTTCCTTTTTTTCTCATAGGAACCAGCCAAGTGAAGTCGTAATGAGGGTTTTAATGACTCATTTTTCTTAAAAGGCTTTCTACATTATGAGGTAGAACCAAGCAAGCTAATTCGGGTGCTGTCTGCATCTGCAAAGCCATTTTAAGCTTAAACAACGAAGAAATCCGAGAGCCCACAAAATTGAAACTCCGTTGAACTGCAGTCTTCCGTTGTTTCCTCAGTAATAAATTATAATAATTAGCCGTTTTAAATAGAGTATGTGGCACTTATTATGACTTCCCAGTTCAAAAGGTTTATAGAAAGCCTTGCTAGCCCAAAAGGTCCAGGACCATCCACTACATTTTCCATGTTTCATATAGTTTATGCCTTGGAGCTATTGGCTGAGAAGCCGATTGGGCGTAACAAGTTGGCTGAGAAGCTAAATGTTGGAGAAGGTGCTATCCGCACGATAATAAGCCGTCTTAAGGATGCGGGTTTGATTGTAACTTCAAAAGAAGGCTGCAATCTCACAGATAAAGGGCTGAATGTCTGGAAAAACTTTGTAGAGGTTTTTCCGAAGAGAGTTGAAATCGGAAAAACGGCGTTAACGACTTCGAAGTATAATTATGCTTTTTTGGTTAAGAACGAGGCGCATAAGGTTAAGTCGGGTATTGACCAACGGGATGCAGCTATAATGGGTGGGGCGAGGCGTGCTGTTGTTATAGTGTCCAAGAATGGGCGCTTAAAAATCGAGTCGGTAAGCAACAGTATAGAAGATGATTTTCCAGAAGCCGCGAGTGAGATTCTTGAAAAACTTGATCCTGAAGATAATGATGTGATAATAATCGCTGGCGCGGATAATCCGTTAAAAGCGAAACGTGGGGCTTTTGAGGCAAGCTGGGTCCTTATTGGGGATGACAAGAAAACGTAGAGCCTTGGGGAACGCTGTGCTTTAGGACGTGTATTTTTCTCCGCCTGTTAGGATGCGCTCTAAGGCGGTGTTGATGTTTGTTAATCCCTTGTTTGTTTTGGCTGAAACTGGAAGCAGCAGGAATTTTATGCCAAGCTGTTGGATGGCGTGCATCATGTTTCTGCTGAAAAGGCGCTTTGTGCCTTCCAGTTTCTGCTCGATCGAATCTTCTAAGGCTCTTGGATTAGATGACCAGTCAGTGATTTCCTCGATTTCTTTTTCTGGAAGCAAATCGCATTTTGAAAGCAAGTGTATTTGCGGTTGGAAGAAGCGGTTGTAGACGGCTGCTGAGAGAAACATGTTTGAAACGTAGTTTAGCGGGTTAATGGAGAAAACCGCGTCGAACAAGTAAACTATGGCTTTTTGCTCTTTTGTAAGCTCGTTTACGATGTAAGGGCCGCTGGCTCGGAACGCGAAAAGCTCCATTTGGCCAGGTGTGTCCACTAGAACGAGGTCGGCGTTTGCGGCTTCGATGTCTTTTGTGATGTTGTCGATTTCGTCGGCTATGAGGTCAGCAGCCAGTATCAATGCGCCGTTGGGTCCTAAACCGTATTTTTCCATTATATCGCCGACATCCACGTAGTTTCGCACATCCACATCAGGCGAATAAGGAAGTTTTAACACGCCAGGATCCAAGTTCACGACTGCTACATCTTGTTTTGACATTTTGAGCCATTCACTTAGGGCTGCTGTGAACAGGGATTTGCCTGAGCCTGCGGTTCCAATGATGAATGCGACTGGCATTTGCAATCTTTCCTCTGTGAACGGGTGTGGTTTTGGATGTATTAACTTTTACGTTGCTGTGCTGTGGTATCTGTGTTTGTGTGGAGAAAATCTGGCGGGTTTGAGACTATCGCTTGGAGCAGTCTATAGCGCCTCTTTAAGTAGTTTGAGCTGATGAGCGACGGTTGTGGCAGTCGTGCTCAGAAAAGGTACCCCCTCCCCCCTTTAGATAGGCTGCAACACGCGGTGAGGATAGACCCCTCTGTAGTTTCTGCATTGAATCTCTATTGCGATCCTAATAGGCGGCAAATATGACGGGTTGGCGCTGCTGTTGCATCGATGCCGTGATTACTTTTTTAAAGTCTCCTGAGTTGGTTTAGGGTTCCGAGATAGGTGCCGTCTAGAAGGTAAATCTCCGAGTTGGGTAAGTCAACTGCTTCTGAGCGCAGCACAGGCCCAATCATCGTTGGGGTTTGCCCTTTTTTTCTCGGTTTTGTTTCGTTTATGGATCTGCCGCCTAAGAAGTCGTTGAAAGATGGCATGACAAACATTTGGTCGGTGCGTGGCTTGAAATTGTAGTGTTTTTTCACCGCTTCCTCGGGTGTGACCTCGACTTTTATTCGCTGCTTCTGCAACAACGTTTTGGAAAACTGTGCAGTCTCGCATCTAGCTTTTACCCACACTTGGCGTGTAATCTTGAAGCCTGCGGGATCGCGGAAAACTACGACTGGGTGAAGGTGTCCCATTAACAGCGTTTTACACTTCAAAAGCGTTGGGGACGGCCATTTGTGACCGTGGAAGAGGCCAACGTCGCCTATTGTGGTGCCTGTTGCGGGGAGGAGTTTTATGTTTTCGGGCAGTAGGGGTTCAAGGTTTGCGTCGTGGTTGCCGCGCACTATGGCTATGTCTCTTACGTAGTTTTGGAGGGCGCTAAAGAATTCAGGTATGTCATGCCATTCTCCAGGCTTGGTTGCTACCACGCTGTATTTGACGTCGCCCAGAATCAGGAGTTTGTCAGGCTTGTACTGGGATAGCAAAGTCACCAGTTTTTGCAGAAGTTTTGGTGTTTGGCTTGGAACGTGGATGCCTTTGTCCCAAAGACCCATCTCCCAGCCTAAGTGTGGATCGGCAATGATGAGGGCTTTTGTTTTTTCAGTTTTTATAAGAGCCGCCGGGTTAGGCAGCAATAGTTTCAACATTACGGTTTTACCAGGCTGAGGATGGCTTTGTGAAGTTGTGTGTTTCCTGAGGCTATGAATTTTACCATCTGTTTGGGGTCCAGCCTAACGTCTAAGACGCTGCCTCCAGGGGTGGTTACTGTTCCGCCTGCCTCTTTGACTATTAGGTATGCGGCGGCCATGTCGGTTGTTCTGAGATTTCCGCGGATATCGATGAACGCCTCTGTGGTGCCGTCTGCCACGTAGCAGAGTTCAAGGGCATTAGCTCCAAAATGGCGAATATGCTTAGTTTTCTGGATCAGCGCCGTTAGTTTAGGCGCGATTTCTTTAGCCCTATAGCTGTTTAGGTCTAAGCCTACCATTGCTTCGTCCAAGGACTCAAGTGTGGAAGAAACTATTTTTTCGCCGTCGCGGTAGGCGCCTTCGCCTTCTAGCGCAGTGTACGTGGTATCACGGGCGAGGTCTGCTACTAGTGCCGCGTAGACGGCGGAGAGGGCGGGTTTGGTGGAGATGGCTATTGAAGTGGCGTAGAAAGGGATCCCGCGTACAAGGTTGTTGGTGCCGTCTATAGGGTCAACGGTCACGTAACACTGAGCAGGGGTGTCGCCGAACTCTTTAACCCCGGACTCTTCGCTTATGAGCGTGAACGAAACCCTATGCTGTTGCAGAACCTCAACGATGGCTTTTTCAGCAGCCAAATCAACTGGCTTCATGTTATCGCCGCCAGCACCCGTTCCTAAATCGGGCTGTGGCTCACCCAGAGTTTTTAGGTGGGGGCGAATGCGTTCTTCCACGTTTTCTTTGCAGTAAACGAGAATTTTTAACCAATCAGTTTGAGACTGCATTTGCAAGCCTTCTTATCGTGTTATACGTATTCGAGCTGATAAAGACTTTACCCGCTTCAAAACCGAGTGCCTTGAGGCTTTACAGTTAAGGAAGGCGTTGAAGAGTTAGGCAGGTTTTTAGTTCATGGTGCGTTCTGTTGCGGAATTGAGCGTGGATTCAGATGGATGAGATGAAGTGATGTTTTTAAGGGGTAAAATAGAAACTCAATATTGAATCGTGTGACAGAAGATATTTATAACAAATTGAAGCTTGCTACTACATCAAAGGTGAAAACGAAATAATGTTCAAACTGTTAAGGAATCGTCTTGCCCTAAGCACGGTCGTAACTACACTCATCATTCTAGTAGTCTCCGTACTACTGGCAACAGTAGTCGTGTATTATGCTACAAACGTAGTCAGCACAAGAGTTCAGGAAGAAAGCTTACACCTGACGAAGCAGCACATATGGTACGATACTGCTGCTGGTGCTGGTGGTCAAGCAGCCATAATGGTGATCAACACTGGCGGACGTGATGTAGTTCTCGACAAAATAACCTGCAGAGGACAAGAATCAGCATGGACAAGCGTGTTCTACAACATCACAACCGACGCAATATCCGCAGACCTACCATACAACGCATCAATGGCAGACGCCTATTCAATGACAATTGGTTCAGTCGATTACGATTTCCAGGTAGCATCCACTGACATTACATTGAAGGCTGGATACACAGCAATAATCTACATCAGCAGCCCAGACAGCATATCAATGAACGACATAGGCTTAACAGTAAGCTTAGCCATGTTCACTTCCAACGCTGTTCACAACCGAGAAGCCAACGTCGAAGCAGTCGTACCATAAAAACCGACATTCATTTTTTTATATTTTCTCAACACAAACTATGTGTATCTCTGTTCTACGCACAAATACAATTATCCAAATTTTGACCCTTGAGTTTTCAAGGAGATAAAAAATGAAAAATATACTGAAGAATCGTTTGGCTCTGAGTACAGTCGTAACAACGCTGATAATTCTAGTGGTTTCAGTGCTTTTAGCTGGAGTAGTAACATTCTTTGCTATCAACGTGACAAGCACAAGAGTTCAAGAAGAAAGCCTACACCTCACGAAACAACACATATGGTATGACACAATAGGTGGTGCCGGCCAAGCAGCTATAATGGTAATCAACACTGGTGGAAGGGACGTAGTCCTAGACAAAATCACCTGCAGAGGACAAGAAGCAGCCTGGACAAATGTATTCTACAACATAACACAAGCAGCAATTTCCGCGGACTTGCCATATGAGCTTGGTATGGACGCAACTAGCACAATTGATGTCGGTCTTTCAGAAGATCTTGTTTTCCTCGCAGCAACAGATGACATTACAATAAAGTCTGGATACACTGCGGTAATCTACGTCAACAGCCCTGACAGCGTATCAATGAACGACATTGGCTTGACAGTTTCCCTGACCCTATTCACCTCGCAAGCAATGCACTACAAAGAGACCAACGTTGAAGCAGTCGTAGCCTAAAAGAGCTGAAAGCAAAGCTACCCGCCCCCACAATCTTTCTTTTCTTTTTTTGGAAATCTTTCAAGTTTTTAAAACACTGGATTAAAAAGGAGACACAAGACAAAAATGTTAATCCGCCTAAAAGAGGTAGACGTTTGGTTTTACAGTATAATATGTACATTGTTAAGACACACAAACGACTTAATTCGTTTTTTCAGAGATTTTCTCAGTAAATGGGTTACGGAAGAGACAAAAAATTGGCTATTAAACTAACAAAATGGCGCCGATCCAGAAGAGCGCTAACTATCCCAGCCACTTTCATGATACTATTTGTATCCATGCTGGGAGTAGTATCAATCACGTACTACTTCGCAGTTGAAAAAGTAAACACGAGAAGCACATTACTTAAAATAGCAACCGCGAAACAAGACATGCTGTCTTTCGACGAAACTTTGCGAACAACTCTATGGCAGACAGGTTCAGCACGCACATTTGAATTCACTGATTCAGGTGGAGAAGTGAATGTCCAACCCTCTGCCAACTCATTGGTTATAAACGTCACCGATAATCAAAACCTCGCGGCCACCCTTTTCAATGAAACCGTCGGACAGGTTGTTTATGAACTTGCTTACTCAGAAACGCCTGACACAGGGCTATTCTTGAAAGGGGACAGCCGCACAATCACAAACCAGAGCGGCTCAGTCATAACTCAACTTTACATCAGAAGTGGAGCTGAACATTCTGAAATATTGTTACGCTACCGTCCGACCACATCGTATACAGCGGCTGGGTTGGAAAACGGCAAGACGGTAAACAACCTGCGAATTTACGTAGTTGACTTGAACACCTCAGAAGCAATTTCAATGTTCGGAAGGGTTCCATTGAAAATGTTATGCGTTACCACGGATATAACAACCACAACCTACAACCTTTCATACGACCCTGTAACTTTACTCGTAACGTCAATTCTAGACGGCGTCAGCGGACAGGTTTCCATTCCAGTTTCAAGTACACCCAGCGGCGCAATAATCAATATTGAAATTGTTCTCTGCAACGTCACAATTCAGAGGTGGGTGAGGTAAAAAATGCCGTCGATAATCCCAAGCTACATTTACACATTATTCGCATCAATAATAGTAGGCACCATAGTTATCTCGGCGTGTGGCCTCTCAACAGTCAACGTGAAAAACGAAGCCGAAAGACAACAACTATCAAACGTAGCCGAATACGTCGCAACCAAAAGCTTGGAACTCATCACCCACGCCGCAGCGGAAAACCTCACTTCAACCCTCCAACTGAATTTCCCCCAATTAATAGGAAACCAAAGATACTGGATTAAAATAGCAAGCGACTCAGCCAAAACCTGGGTTGAAGCAGGCTTCGGAACAATCGCCGACTCAAGCGGGCAACTTGCATACATCCCGTCACAAGCCTCCGCTTCAGGCACCTACGTAAGCGGTTCAGGCGCAGCTGTCCTAGAATGCTACTCTGACAGTTCAGGTGTTAAGCTAACTCTTTCTGGAGGAAACTAAGATGGCGTTTGGAAAGAAAAAAAAGAAAGAAAAAAAAGAAGAAAAGATTTCCGAAGATGAAATAATTGGGCACTTAGGCATCCAGGGCTGTCGTGTGCCTGAAGGCCATACTCAGATTGAAAGTTATGCTCTTAATGCCCCTTTTTCCTACGCTTGGATATTTCAGGATGAATCCAACGGCAGCTATTTCTACGTCGTTGATGAACTTACAATGATGAGGGAGGAGAGAAAAGCATACAAAAGGTTGAAAAACATCCTGGAATACGAGTTGAAAGCCCCACGACTGGACGAGACTCTTGAAGAATCATTCGACAGACAATTGCCCGACATAATTGATGGTCATTCGACTGTTTTTGAAGGAATCGATCAAATTGGTTTAAGAAAAATTCGCCACTTTCTCAAAAGAGATTTGGTTGGTTATGGGAAAATCGACGCCCTACTCTGCGATCCTTTCATTGAAGACATTAGTTGCCTAGGACTTAAAAAGCCAATTTATCTGTGGCACAGAAAATTTGAAAACATGCGAACAAACATTATTTTCAATGATGAGGAAGAATTAGACGATTTCATAACAAGAATAGTGCACAGGCAGGGCAAGCACGTCAGCATAGCTCACCCCATTGTAGACGTAACTCTTCCAGGAAAACACAGACTCGCTGTTTCATTCGGAAAGGAAACAACACCCGCGGGAACAAGCTTCACTATTAGAAAATTCAGAGAAGACCCCATTACCATTGTGGATTTGATAATGAATGAGACCATTGATTCATCAATGGGCGCTTATCTTTGGATGTTAATGGAAAACAAAATGTCTGTGATGATAGTTGGCCCCACAGGTGCTGGAAAGACAACAGCATTGAACGCCATTGCCTGCTTGGTAAATCCTGACTTTAAAATCATTTCGGTCGAAGAGGTTGCTGAAATCAACCTTCCTCAAGAAAACTGGGTGTCAACAATTTCCCGCGAAGGCTTCGGAGGCGACAGCGAAGGAGAAGTTTCACTCTATGATCTCATCAAATCAGCAGTGCGGCACCGCCCCGCCTTAATTCTCGTTGGCGAGATTAGGGGCGAGGAAGCGTATGTCCTATTCCAAGCCTTAGCCACTGGACATGGCGGACTTTGTACAATGCACGCGGAAAGTGTTGAAACCGTAATAAAACGCTTGACTCAGCCACCCATGAATATCCCCAAGGGAATTATACCGTTGATGAACTGCGTCATAGTTGTTAAGCAAGTGAAGACGCCAAGCTTTTCATCCTTAGAGAACAGGGGATCAAAACGAAAAATCGTGAGAGTCTCAGAAATAAACTCCAACGAAGAGATTCACGACGTATTTTTATGGAACTCGGCAGTGGATACTTTTCAACAAGACCTCGAACAGAGTTACTTACTGGCAAAAATAGCTAAAAGTCTAGATGTCCCTCTCAGCGTGGTCATCCAAGAACTTGAGAGACGAAAGCAAATTCTGTTGAAGATGATTGAAAAGAACCTGCGAGACTTCAGAAGCGTACACAAAGCTCTGATCATCTCAAATAACTTGGCAAATTTAGCAGAAAAAGAAGCCAGAGAGGAGCAACCATAGATGAAAGCCCCAGGCGGCTTTGTTGGCAAAATCTTCGGGTTATTATCAAGAGCTACTAGTGAAGAGAAAGAAAAGGTAGAGAACGAGTTACCTTTCGTGGTGATGATATTCACTCTTCTAGCGGCAAGTGGAATATCACCATACGATAGCTGGAAGAAAATACGAAAAATGTCCTTCTTGCCGACTTTCAGAAAAGAAGCAGAAGAAATAGTGAGACAAGTTGAAGTCTTAGGAAAAGACCCGCTGACAGTTATGTATCAGCGTTCTGAAAAAACTAATTCAAAACCATACAGGAACTTCTTAGGAGGATTTATCACCTCTGTGAGAAGCGGTGGAAAAATAGTTGACTATATGAAAAGCGAACTGAAATCAATTTTTGAACTCAGACACAACGCTTTAACACGTTCTGTTGAGAAAATAGCAACGTTAGTTGAAGCTTACACTGTAATGTTAATCGTGGTTTTATGCATGTATATTCTTTTCGTTGTTTTCTCAGCGTCAAACGTGGTAGAAATGTTGGGTAGCGCTTCTTTGCCAATTTCACCTATCATGTCTTACATAGTTGCATTTATTTTCATGCCGGTGCTGTCCTTGATCTTCATTATGGTAGCTCATAACATGCAGAGAAGTGCTTTCGAAGACCTTAAAGACCTGTACAGGAAGGCAGTGATTATTACTGCGGCAGTTGGAGCAGTGATTATAGTCTTTATTATTGTTCCATCGCTGTTAGAGTCGATGAGTCCAATCGGCTTGCCGGAAATTGTCACGATTGGTTTGGTAGCTGCTTCGTTGCTGCCTGCCATTCAATACTACAGAATTGCCAAAGTAAACTACAACGCTGA
Organism: uncultured Candidatus Bathyarchaeia archaeon; assembly: GCA_964655035.1. Lineage (GTDB taxonomy): Archaea > Thermoproteota > Bathyarchaeia > Bathyarchaeales > Bathycorpusculaceae > SG8-32-3. The sequence goes on from CAZZLA010000018.1 coordinate 10,504, forward strand.
AGACTCGATGCCTAGTTTCGTAAGGGATGTCACTGAGTCACAAAAAATTGGGCTTTCTCCTGAGAAGAGTCTGCTGCATGCCACAAAACGCAAAGATTACGGTCCCTTCTCAACATTCTTAGAACTAATGCGAAGCCAAATAGAGTGGGGAGTTCCTATAAGGAAAACTTTCAGCAACCTGAGTCAGAAAGTAAGAAGCTGGTTTGTAACTGTAAACTTTGCAATGATGGTTGAAACAATCGAAATCGGTGGAAATTCAACTCAGTCGCTGGAAATACTTTCCGAGTACAGTGAAAAAGAACGTGAGTTACAAATTAATAGGCGTGCCACGCTGAAACCTTATATAATCCTCGCCTTCATCTGGAGTGTCCTAATTGCAGTAACAACAACAATTGTTTCTTTAACCACGTACATGATGACTACAGTTGTCAGCACCAGCCTTTCCGAAGCCGCTTTCACTGCAATGCAGGAACAAATGAGCATGTTTTCAATAGGCATAATTCTTCAATGCTGGATCTCAGGGTTCTTCATTGGGAAAATAAGCGAAGGAAACTTTGGCGCCGGCTTCCAGTACTCAGCCTTGCTTGCTGGAACAGCGTATTTGTCATTAGTTCTGTCTCAGCAATTACTTACAGGCATGTTCGGTATAACGACAGTGGCTTGACGATGGAGGAAGAAGGATGCCTGCTATTTCCATCGACACTTTTTTCGCGTGCTCCTTGGTAGTCTCAGTTGCTCTCATAGCAACTGCGTCTTTAGGTGGAACAATGCAAGCTCAGATAAACAGCATGCAAGACCTAAATAAGGAAGCATATCTGAAAAACATAGCGGAATACTTAGTAACCAGCGATGGCACACCCGCAGATTGGGGCTCAACAGGCGCGGTTCCCAGTAGCTTTGGTCTATCTGACAGCGAGTCTTCAAACTTGTACGCGCTTGACATTGACAAAATCAGCAGGCTAAACAATCAAAATGGTTATGCACTCTCCTACTTTCAAGTAGCTCAGGCGGCGAGACTGAATAACATCGCTTTGGGCGTATCGGTTTCTCAGATGCTGTCGATAGCCGTAACACTTTCCGCCACTAGCAGCATAGGAGACGAGACAGCCTATACGTTCAAGATTTCAGTCCGCCAAGCCTCAGGACCAACTAGCGCGGCTTTGCAGTGTTACGTTGTCGCAACAGATTTTGTTAGCGCTACCTCTAATACCACGTCAAACGCGGGCGTTGGTTACATAACTGTTCAGATACCGAACGCCGCTAGTGGACCTGCTCTCCTTGTCGTGTTTGCTCGAGCCTCTTTTGACGACCGGATAACTTCCTATGGGGCTTATTCTTTCGCTCGTCTGTCACAGGAACCGTCCCCCAACCACACTTTTCTGGGATTAAGTCCACTGAATTATACATTAAGCTTGGAAAAGAATTTCCCTGACGTAATCATCGAGCACGGCTACGCT